>NZ_JARJHW010000117.1:0-23015 GCF_040560175.1 Streptomyces panacea | reverse complement strand
ATGTAACTGCCGCTCAGCGAGGCGCTGCCGCCCCAGTCCTTCAGACCGGGGATACCGGCGGAGATGCTGGCCGTGACCCCGGCCCCGCTCTCGGTCACCCGCTCCAGGGTGACGGTGCCGTCGGACCACTGCTGGAGTTTGATCTGCTCGGAGCTGCTGAGCTTGATGAAGAGGATCTGGACGACGACCGTGGTCTTGGTCTGATCCTGGGAGAGCAGGCACTTGGCGGGCTGGAAGGGGTCGTCCGGCGGGGCCTCGGGCGTTCCGTCGCCGTCCCCGCCGTCACCTCCTCCGCCGTCGTCCTCGCCCCCGTCGCCCGAGTCACAGCCCTCACCGCCGTCGCCCGCGTTGACGATCCGGCACACCGCGTCCTGAAGACCCACGGCCGTGTCCTTGGGCACGGTCAGCGCCACAATCGCGGCGACGATCGCGGCGACCACGCCGATCATCGCGACGTACTCGACACCGCCCTGGCCTCTGTCGCGCCGGCGTGCTCCGTGACGGTGGTGAGTGCCGTTCATCCGCGCTCCTCGTCCAAGACTTGACTCGTTCACCCGATCGGACTGGAGAGTAGGGAGCCTCCCGGGCCCAGACGCAGGGCCTCTGGGCCCATTCGCGGGCCCAGCCGCGCGAGAGGGCCCCCGATCGGGCAGCGTGATGTGCCGATACGGGCGCCAGGGGTGTGGGAACGGGCAGCGCGGGGGCGTGCGAGGGGGACGGGCGCGGGCACTGCGCGCGGAGCGCCGTATCGCGCGCCGTATCGCGTCGGGCAGCGGTACGGTGGGAGGACGAGGGCTTCCGAACACCCCCACGGGGCGGTGCGGGCCCGGGAACGTCGTACGTGAAGAGGTGCTCCGTATGGACTCGGATCGTGCCGAGCGTCTGACCGCGGAGCTTCGCGCCCGCGGTGTCATGGCGCATCTGGTGCACGCGGGTGTCTACGAGTTCGGTATCCGGGTCGTCCTCGACGACCGGATCGAGGCGCTCTGGGACATGGACGGGGCGGCGGGGCTCGACGCGGAGATCGTGAACGAGGGGGCCCTGATCGGGTTCGTCCCGCACGTGCCGGGGTCGGAGGACTTCACCGAGGAGCAGCTCGTGAACTGCATCGCCACCACGAACTACGCCCTCGACACCCTTCAACGCCCCGCCGAGCGCACATCCGGGCAGCCAACGCCCGGCCCAACGCCCGGCCCAGCGCCCGGCCCAACGCCCGTGCGACCGCCCGGCGAACCGTCGGACGGGCCGCCGCAGGCGACCCCGCCCGCGCTTCGGCGTCAGCGACGGGCCCACTGGATCCGGCGCGGCAAGCGGTGACGTGCCGGCGGGCGGTGACGTGCCGGCAGTCGTTGAAGCGACGGCCGGCGGTGGCGTAATGCCGGCGGTGACGTGTCGGTGTGCACGCAAGTGATGAAGTGACGGCGGGCGGTGACGGAGCCGTGCGCCGCCGGAACCTCCCGGCGTCACTCCCACCCCTGAGCTAGGCATTCCGCCACACTTGCGGCATGTCGGGCACTCACGGTAAGACCTCGAACGCCAAGAGCACACGGAGCGCGGCGGTACCGGGCAGCACCCCCCTGCGGGCACTCGACGCACAGCAGCTACGCGTGCTGGGCAGCGTGGGGCGCGAGTGGCGACGGGTGTCGGCGGGACCCGACGTATGGCGGCGGGCGCTGCCCGTCGATCCGGATCTGGGGAGTCTCCCCACACCGGCCCAGATCAGACCCGCCCGCTTCGGACGGGTCGTCCCGGTGTCCCCGTTCGGCCCGACGTCATCCAGGATCACGGCGCACCCGCCGACTCCCACCGGCGCGCCGAGCGAGGGCCCCCCGGCCGGCGAGTGCGCGCCGAGCGAGGGTCCACCCGCCGATAAGAGAGCGCCGGCGGGTGAGGGCCCACCGGCCCCCGTCAACGGGCACCGAGGCGTCTACCGGCTGCGACGCCTGTTGCTGGGTCCCGCGCTGGCGAGCACGGCCATCGCCCGCGAGCGGATGCGCAAGCTGGTCGCCCTGCCCGTCCTGTCCGCCGACGCGCTCTCCTCCGTCGCGTACGGGCCGGAGGCCATGCTCGCCGTCCTCGTTCTCGCCGGCACCGCCGGACTCCGGTACTCGATTCCCGTCGCGGCCACCATCGTGTTCCTGATGCTGGCCATCGGCGTCTCGTACCGCCAGACCATCCGCGCCTATCCGCGCGGCGGCGGCTCCTACATCGTCGCCAGCGACAACCTCGGGCGTGTTCCGGGACTCATGGCCGCCGCCGGGCTGATGACCGACTACATCCTGACCGTGGCGGTGTCCATCGCCGCCGGTGTCGCCGCGATCACCTCGGCCCTGCCGTCACTCGCCTCCTCCTCCGTACTGATCGGCATCGCCGCCATCGCCGTCCTGCTCGCCTGCAACCTGCGCGGGATCCGGCAGGCCGGCGCCATCTTCGCCGCGCCCACCTATGCCTTCGTGATCGCGATGCTGGCACTCATCGCCGTCGGCCTCTCCGACGCGTCCGACCGGGGCTTCCACCCGGTGCCGAACCCGCCCGTCAACGCCACCGAAGGGCTCGGCATCCTCCTCGTGATGCGGGCCTTCGCGTCCGGCGCGACGGCGATGACCGGTATCGAGGCGATCTCGAACGCGGTCCCGGCGTTCAAGCCCGTCGAGTGGCGCAACGCCCGCACCACGCTGACCTGGATGATCGGCCTTCTCATCGTCCTGTTCGCGGGGACCATCGCCATCGTCCACTTCAGCGGGATCCTGCCGGAGTCCCGGGAGACGGTGCTGTCCCAGCTCGCGCACCTCAGTTACGGCTCGGGCCCGATGTACGTCTTCACCCAGGCGGCCACCGCGGCCGTACTGCTCCTCGCGGCCAACACCGCCTTCAACGACTTCCCCCGCGTCCTGTCCCTGCTGGCCCGCGACGACCACGCGCCGCGCCTCTTCGCGCGGTTGGGCGACCGGCTCGCCTTCAGCAACGGCATCATCCTGCTGTCGGTCGCGGCGGGTCTGGTGTACCTGGCGTTCGACGGCCGCACCGCGTCCCTCATCCCGCTGTACGCGGTCGGCGTCTTCCTGGCCTTCACCCTCTCGCAGGCCGGAATGGTGGTCCACTGGTGGCGTCTGAGGGACCGTCACTGGCGCAAGAGCCTGCTGTTCAACGCCGCGGGCGCCGTACTCTCCGCGATCGTCCTCATCACGGCGGGCATCACCAAGTTCACCGAGGGCGCCTGGGTGGCGCTCGTGGCGGTCGGGCTGTTCCTCTACGTCACGACGCACATCCGGCGCCACTACGACACCGTCGCCGCGGCGCTACGACTCCAGCGGCACTCGATCGAACTCCCGCGCCGTACCATCGCCCCTCGCGTCGAGCTGCCGCCCCAGGGCGTCGAGAGTTCCAGGGACCCGCGCAACCCCCGGGACCCGCAGGCGTTCGAGCGCACGGGTGGGGCGGGGGTGTCCGAGGAGACCGAGGAGGTGCCCGAGGAGATCCGGCACTTCTCCCTCGTACTGATCGAAACGCTCGACCGCGCCGGTATGCGCGCGCTCGCGTACGCCGCCTCGCTCCAGCAGCCCGTCCTGGTCATCCACGTCAGCACCGGCGCCGTCGAGGCCGAACGCTTCCGCGACCAGTGGCAGCTGTGGGGCGACCATCTGCCCCTCCAGGAACTCGTCTCCCCGTACCGCGCCGTCATCGCCCCCCTGGTCAACTACATCGAGGCGCTGCACCATCAGCGGCCCGACCTCACCCTCACCGTGATCCTCCCGGAGATCGTCGTGTGTCAGCGGCGCTACAGAGCCCTGCACAGCCGGACCGCCGGCCGCCTGCGCCAGGCGCTGCGCCCCCTGCGCAAGATCGTCGTCACCACGGTGCCCTTCCACGTCTGAGGGGCGGCCGGCCCCGTTTGATATGTTCCCGACATGAACAAAAGGGGAGCGGACGGCAGCGCGGGGGACGCGGACTACGGGACGATCGGTGGCGGTTACGCCGACCACCGGCGGCCCGACGAGCGGATCGCCGCACGGATCACGCAAGCGCTCGGGTTGTCGAGGACGGTCCTCAACGTCGGTGCGGGGGCCGGTTCGTACGAGTCGACCGACCTGGACGTGACGGCGGTCGAACCGTCGGCGTCCATGCGGGAGCAGCGCCCCGCGCATCTGCCCTCCGCCATCGACGCGGTGGCGGGGACCTGCCGTTCGGGGACGACAGTTTCGACGCGGCGATGACCACGTTCAGCATCCATCAGTGGAGCGACTTCGAGGCGGGGCTGCGCGAGATGCGCCGCGTGGCGCGCGGCCCGGTGGTGATACTGACCTGCGACCCGGATCTGGTGCGGGAGTTCTGGCTGTACGAATACGCGCCCGCGGTCCTGGACACCGAGGCCCGGCGCTACCCGTCGATCGAGACCATCGCCCGCACGCTGGGCGGCCAGGTGTCCGTACGGCCGGTGCCGATCCCCGCGGACTGCACGGACGGCTTCAACGAGGCGTACTACGCGCGCCCCGAGCGGCTGCTCGACCCCGCGGCCCGGCAGGCGTGCTCGGCCTGGAGCTTCGTCGCGGACGACGAGCGCGAGCGGTACGTCGAAGCGCTGCGGCGTGACCTCGACTCGGGCGCCTGGGACGGGCGCCACGGCGCGCTGCGCCAACAGCCCGTCCTGCACGGCTCGTTGACGCTCATCCGCGCGATCCCGGCCTGAACGACGTGGCATCCCTAGGCGGTGCGACCGGCCGGCGCCGCCGCCGCTTCCCCGGCCGCGGCGACGGCTCGGGGGGACTTCCTGTTGATCATGATGGCGCCGACGACCGCGGCGGTCAGGAGGATGATCGCCGCCCAGCTGATGGCCACGGTGAAGCCGTGCACCGTGCCGGTGTTCACGATGACGGTCCGCTCCGCCGGGGTCAGCGGGCCCTTGCTCGCCGCCGCGGCGAGATGGCTGGTCAGATACGTGGCCGTGGCGGTGGTCGCGATCGTGTTGAGCAGCGACGTACCGATGGAGCCGCCCACCTGCTGCGCGGTGTTGACCGTCGCGGAGGTGACTCCGGAGTCCCGGTTCGCGACCCCCATGGTGGCCGTCGAGATGACGGGCAGGAAGGTCAGACCGAGCCCGAAGCCCAGCAGCAGGGTGCCGGGCAGGATGTGACCCGCATAGGTGGAGTGGATGTCGAGGAACGTCAGCGAGAACATGCCCCCGGCGCTCAGCAGCAGCCCGGGGACCAGCAGGAAGCGCGGCGGTAGGAGGGGGAGCAGCCGGGCGGAGATCTGCGTCGAGCCGATGATGATGCCGGCGGACAGCGGGAGGAAGGCGAGGCCGGCGGAGAGCGGCGAGTAGCCGAGGATGATCTGAAGGAAGTAGGTGAGGAACAGGAACGAGCCGAACAGGCCGATCGTCGCCATCGCCATCACGATGACGGAGCCGGCGCGGTTGCGTTCCCGGATGATGTGCAGCGGCAGGAGCGGGCTGGGGGACTTCGTCTGCCACCAGGTGAACGCGACGAGCAGTATGACGCCGATGCTCAGCACGGTGAGGACCTCCGTGGAGGTCCACCCCTCCGGCTCGGCCCGGCTGAACCCGTACACGATCGCGACGAGGCCCCCGCTGCCGAGGACGACGCCCGGGATGTCGAGGTGCGCGCCCTTTGACCCCGCCCGGTCCTTGAGCAGAGTCAGCGCGCCGATGACGGCGAGCAGCGCGATGGGCACGTTGACGTAAAGACACCAGCGCCAACTGAGCCATTCGGTGAGGATGCCGCCCATCAGCAGGCCGATGGCGGCGCCGCCGCCGGCGATGGCACTGAAGATCCCGAACGCCTGGGCGCGTTCCTTGCCCGCGGGGAAGGTCGTGGTGAGCAGGGAGAGGGCGGAGGGCGCGAGGAGGGCGGCGAAGGTGCCCTGGAGTGCGCGGGAGAGGTAGAGCATCTCCTGCCCGGCGGACGAGCCCCCGAGCGCGGAGGAGCCGGCGAAACCGATGAGGCCGATGATGAAGGTGCGCTTGCGGCCCACGAGGTCGGCGACCCGGCCGCCGAGCAGCAGGAGTCCGCCGAAGGCCAGGGTGTACGCGGTGATCACCCACTGGCGGTTCGCGTTGCTGATGTGGAGGTCGCGCTGCGCGGAGGGAAGTGCGATGTTCACGATCGTCGCGTCGAGGACCACCATGAGCTGTGCGGTCGCGATGACGGCCAGGGCCCACCAGCGGTGTGTGTCGGGTTCGGTCGCCGTGGGGTCGGGTGCCTCGGTCCGAGAGTCGCTCGGTCTCTCGCTTCCCGTTCCGCCCGGCGGGTCAGGAATCGACGGATCACTCATCGGACTTCCTTCGCAGTGGACCTCGGCTCACCATTCAGGTCAGAAGATCATGAATCGGACTTCCTTGCCCCGAATAACCGGTTGCCCCGCGCGCCCGCCCCCGGGTTTCATGGCCCCGTACTGGCGAAACGCGACAAGGGGCGGTGTGCACCGGATGGGTACGACCCGATGGGAACCGATCTCGTGACCGAGGTGGGTTCAACACGGCGCTGACTCCGAACGGAGCAGCCGCCGAGCGAGGTGAACTCCCTCGACGCGAGACGGACGTGAGGCATCCATCGTCCTTCCCCGCGTACCCGAGGAGTCGTACACAGCATGTCCCGTGACAACACGTCGCGCACCAGAGGATCCGGATCCCGCAACACCTCACGGCGGGCGCGCACCGAAGCGCGCGCCGAGTCGTTCAGGTGTCTCCAGTGCGGGCTCGACGTCCCGATGGACGCGCCCGGTACCGACCACCGCAACCACTGTCCGAACTGCCTGTGGAGCCGTCATCTCGACGACACCCCCGGTGACCGGCAGGCGGATTGCGGTGCGCGGATGGAGCCGCTCGCCATCTCCGTGCGGGGCGACGGCGAGTGGGTGCTCGTCCACCGCTGCACCCACTGCGGAGTGATCCACGCCAACCGCACGGCGGGCGACGACAACGCCCTTCCGCTGACCCGTCTGGCCGTGCGTCCCCTGGCCCAACCCCCGTTCCCCTTCGAACGGTTGGGCAGCCTCTAGCCCTACGGCCCCTACGGCCCCCGCGGCACACCGTCGCGCGTCACGTTCACCCGTGTGGCGCGCGACGGTCCGTCGCGTTCGAGACGGCTGTCCTCACTGGTCGTCACGTGGCCGGGCGGCGTCGTCCGGGGCTGTCCCGGGTTTGGTGTGGAGGACTTCGCGGGCCTGTTCGGCGGCGCGGGTGATGCTCTCGCTGATGAAATCGAGGAAGCGGGCGATGTTCTCCAGGCGGGTGGCGGCGGGGGTGTGGGGGCCGAGGACGGCGACGCCCTGGCGGGCGGTTTCGACGAGTTGGTCGTTGGCCCGGGCGCTGGCGATCGTCGCCTGGTAGAAGAGTTCGTTGTCGACGACATAGCGCTCGCGGCGGCGTTCGTCGCGCTCTCGGCGGACGAGACTCTGGCTCTCCAGGAAGGTGATCGCCTTGGAGATGGACGCCGGGCTGACCTGGAGGCGCTGAGCGAGTTGGGGCGCGGTGAGGCTGCCCGCGTCGGTGGTGAAAAGGCAGGTCAGCACCCGGGCCGGCATCTTGCTCAGGCCCGTAGCCATCAGGACGGTGGTGAACGTGTCCTCGTACGCGGCCAGGGCCTCGGCGTCGCGGCCGTGCGGCAGGGGGGCCGACTCCGCCCCCTGGGAGGTGGCGGACCCGCGCCGGTGGGCGCGGCGTTCGGTGGCGCGGTGGGCCAGGTCGGAGCGGTAGGCGGTGGGGCCCCCGTTGCGCATCACCTCGCGCGTGATCGTCGACGTCGGGCGGTCGAGGCGTCGGGCGATCTCGGCGTAGGGGAGGCTGTCGGCCAGCCCCAGCGCGATCTGCTGGCGTTCCTGCTGGGTGAGTCTGCCTCCCGGCATCAAGGTCTCCTCGGTGATCCGTCGTGCTGGTCCGTGGGCCCCACCGTAGCGTTCACGCTCATCCATTGCAAAGATCAAGATGGCTCGCGTTGCGTTAAGCTCAAGTCTGTTGCAACAGTTTATCTGCTCTGAACTGCGCATATGTCAATCTCATGCAACGCACGTGTTGTTCGATTCTGGAAAGCAACGTAGCGTTTCCGGTATCAGAAAGAACGAACGAACAACACGGGAGAGCACGATGCAGACGTTCGACACCCCCGCCCCGATCTCCGCCGTCCTGGACATCCCCGCCGGACGCGTCCAGTTCATCGCCGCGGACCGCGCCGACACCACCGTGGAGGTCCGGCCCGCCGACTCCTCCAAGAGCCGCGACACCAGGACCGCCGAGCGGACGGACGTCACCTACGCCGACGGTGTCCTGCGGATCACGACCCCGGCCCCCGACAGCCAACTCCTCGGCTCCGCCGGATCCCTGGAGGTCACCGTCCGCCTGCCCGCCGGCTCCCGCGTCGAGGGCAGGGCCGCCAGTGCCGAACTCCGCGGTGTCGGACGCCTCGGTGACGTCGCCTTCGAAGGCGCGTACCGCCAGATCAAGATCGACGAGGCCGCGAGCGTCCGCCTCGTCGCGCTCGACGGCGACGTCGAGATCGGCCGACTGGGCGGCCCCGCGGAGATCAGTACCGCGAAGGGCGACATCCGGATCGCGGAGGCCGTGCGCGGCAAGGTCGTGCTCCGCACCCGGTCCGGCGACATCTCGGTGGCCGCCGCCGCAGGCGTCTCGGCCGCGCTGGACGCGGGCACCGACCACGGCCGCGTCGGCAACACCCTCAAGAACGACGGCACCGCCGAACTCGACATCCACGCCACCACCGCCCACGGCGACATCACCGCCCGCAGCCTGTGAAGAAGGAGTACCTCTCATGACCATGGCGAAGAAGAACACCTCCTCGGCCACGTCCCCGGCCACGTCTTCGACCACCTCCTCCGCCACGTCCTCGACCGATTCGACGTGGACCGGCATGGTGCCGGTCGACGACACGGCCCTGGCCGTCACCGACACCGGCGGTCCCGGAATCCCCGTGGTCTACCTCAACGGCCAGTTCGCCACCCAGGGGTACTGGAGGCGGGTCATCGCCGAACTGGGCACGGAGTGGCGGCACATCACCTACGACGAGCGGGCGCGCGGCAAGAAGTCGAAGCGTTCGGCGGACTACTCCTTCGAGGCCGCCGTCCGGGACGTCGACGCCGTTCTCGCGGCCAGGGGCGTGGACCGGGCGCTGGTGGTCGGCTGGTCCTACGGGGCGGTCGTCGGGGCGCACTGGGCGGGCCGGAATCCGGAGCGTGCCCTGGGCGTGGTCCTGGTCGACGGCGCGTTCCCGTACGACTGGCTGGATGACGCCATGGAGGTGCGCATCAGGAAGCTGTTCCGGCGGATGAGCTGGTTCATGCCGCTGCTGCGCCCGACGGGCCTGGCCCCACGGATGAACGCCGAGCAGCAGGCGGACAGCAACATCGAACTCGGCAGGCTCTCCCGCGAGAGCGAACTGCGCCCCGTACTGGACGCCATCACCGTCCCGGTGCGATACGTGGTCGCTTCGGGGACGTCCTTCGGAAGCAAGGGTGACGAGCAGGAACGGATCCGCACCAGCCTCGACGCGGTGACCGCCCGCAACCCCAACATCCGGATCGGCGCGAAGGTCGCCGGCAGCCACGGCACGCTCCTCAAGAAGGACTACCCGGCCATCGCCGAGTCCGTACGCGAGGTCGCCGCCCTCGACGGCGGGGACGGCCTGCCCCGTTCCGGCGAGTGAACAGCCGGGCACGCGCTGCCCGGCCCGGAGGACGGCGGCTTTCCGCTCAAGGAAGCCGCCCCCCGAACACCACGTCGCCGCCGCCCGCACGGTCCGCAGCGGCGACGCCTGCCGGCGCTGACGATCACCCGCCGTCCCGTCGAGCGCTTCGCCCGCCGCGACGCCGACACGGTCACGCTCCCACCGCGACCCGGCTCGCCGAACTCGCCCTCCACGACCGCGCCCGAGCGGTGGTCGTCGCCTACGAGCGTCCCTGGGCGAAATGCAGATGAAGGAGCCCTCGGGTGTCGGCTACTGTCGTCCAAGTCCGGCCGACAAGAAGCAGGTTGAGAAGCGGCAGGCTGACCGAGCGGTCCGGACCCACAACTTCACACGCAGCACCTCCCGGTGCGTGGGCCGCGGCTACTTCTTTGGGTGAATCACGCCGCACACCGTTCTGATCTCGGGGGGCACAAGCATCGGGGCGCCCGGTGCGCAGGCGACGGATACTTCTTTCTGCAAAAAAGGGGACCCGGGTTCGAATCCCGGCGGTCCGGCTTCGGCCGGGCTGTGGTGCAGCGGCCCAGCATCCATGTCTCCGTCGCCGACTCTGATCTCGGGCGCCCTGATGCGGTGGTGCGCGGCGTGGGACAGCTCACCCCGGGGAATCACACGGCGCAGGCCGCGGCGATCGACAGGCTGTTCTCGTAGAGGTGATGGCGGGTGATCCGGCCGTCCTCAACGGTGAGGCGCAGCGCGAACGGACCCTCGAAGGGCTTTCCCGTCGCGCGTACGGTCCCCGACAGGTGCCCCGTCAGTACGGCGTCGGTGCCGTCGACCAGGAACGCGTCGACGGAGGCGCGCGCGTCCTCGGGCACGGTGTGCTCCATCAACTCCGTGAACTGGGCGGCGCATTCGGTGGCGGTGGACCGCGGGCGGATCCACGGCACGGTGGGATTCTCGGCGAGCAGCCAGTCGACCTCGTCGGCGAACAGCTCGACGAGCCGTCCGGTGTCCCCGGCCACCCGGGCGGTGAGGAAATCCTGTACGACGGCCCGCGTGGCCTCGGTGGCCGAACTCACCGTGGTGGCGGTGGACTTGACGGACATGGCGTTCTCCTCGCGGCTGCGGCCGGATCCCGGCGGGGGTTCCCGTCGATGTGCTTGATCCTGGCAGGGGAGCGGAGGGCGGTCGATTACCTCGGGGGTAATGGCTCGCGGCCGTTCGCCCGTTCAGCGTTCCGAGTGGGACGGCGGACGGCGGTACGAGCGCCTGGAGCGCGGACAGCGCGGCGTTCGGGATGGGGGACGGTGGCGCCGTCTCCGGTGGGGCCGAGCGGAAGGTGGCGCCGAGCGGGACCCACGAGCCGCCGGGCGGGTCCGTGGCTCCCGCCACCCGTTGGCCGATCCGCACGGTGTCGGTGCCGCCCGGGTGGACGACGGTGTACGGGGCGTTGCCCGCGCGGCCGGCGCCCGGCGGGTAAGACGTCTGGATCTCGTACGCGCCCTCGCGAGGCACTACGCGCCCTCGCGAGGCACTACGCGCCCTCGCGAGGCACCGCCGGACGCCGGCGCACCGACCGCTCGCCCGGAACCGGCGGGCTCCGCCTGGCGAGGGCCGAGCCGTCGCCGCGGCTGAGCAGCCCCTCGCTCCAGGCCGGAGCGGTCCAGTGCGGCGCCGGCGTGTACCAACTCCGGCGCCGCTTCCGCACGGTCTACGGAAATGTCCCCGAGCTACCGGCTGCCGGCCGGTCTCACGACGTCGGTCGAGCTGAGCGACGGCGCCGACGGCCCCCACGGCGCGGCACCACGAGCGCGAGCCCGGCAAGATCGGCAAGACACCCCCGAGGCGTCGCTACGTCGACAACTCGGCCTTCGCCGCCGCGAGAAGCGCGTCGGAGAGCGGGTCGCCGCTGACCGCGCGGGCCAGGATCAGCGCTCCCACCACCGTGCTGAGACGGGCGAGGCCGTCATCGTCGTCGCCGGCCATCCGCTCCGCGAACTGCCGTACCCCCTCGGCGTACCTGTGCCGCGCCGCACTGCCCGCGGCGCCGCGCGCCATGTCGACGGCCAGGCCCGCCGTGGGACAGCCGCCCGCCATGTCGTCGCGGTGCTCGGGGGAGAGGTAGTCGTCGATGAACGCGCGCCGCGCGGCCTCCGGGTCGCCACCGTCGGCCCCCGGCCGGGCGCCGAGCGGATCTTCGATGCCGTCGAACGCGCAGGCGGTGGCCTCGTCCACGAGGGCTTCCTTGGAGTCGAAGTGCTTGTAGAAGCCGCCGTGGGTGAGCCCGGCCGCCTTCATCAGGTCGGCGACGCTGACACCGGCGGTGCCCTGCTCACGGAAGAGACGGGAGGCGGTGTCGACGATCCGACGGCGGTTCTCCTGGGCCTGTTCCTTCGATACGCGGCCCATCGGCCACCTCCCGGAATAAATGTTCGATGACATCTATCGTACGCCCCGGTCCTTCCCCATTTAGATTATGAGTGTAATCTAAATGGTGTGGCAACGACCTGAAGACGTCGTACGCCCCCGATGAAGGGATCAGGACCATGGAACTGAACAACGCGGTAGCGGTCGTCACCGGCGCCAACCGGGGTCTTGGCCGCCGTATCGCGGAACAACTGCTGGAGCGCGGCGCCAAGGTGTACGCGGGAGCCCGCCGCCCCGAGACGGTCGATCTGCCCGGCGCCGTACCGCTGCGCCTCGACATCACCGATCCGGAGTCGGTCCGTGCCGCGGCGGCCGCCGCACCCGACGCCACGCTCCTGGTCAACAACGCGGGCATCTCCACCCGTACGCCGCTCGTCTACGGCGAACTCGACCTGATCCGCCTGGAGATGGACACCCACTTCTTCGGGACGCTCCAGGCGACCCGTGCCTTCGCGCCCGTCATCGAGGGCAACGGCGGCGGCTCGATCCTCAACGTCCTCTCCGTGCTCTCCTGGATCCACCCGGCCGGATACGGCGCCTACAGCGCGGGCAAGGCCGCGGCCTGGTCCCTGACGGACTCGATCCGCGAGGAGCTGGAACCGCGCGGTATCCAGGTGTCGGCCCTGCACGTGGGCTACATGGACACCGACATGGCCGAGTACGTCGACCCGGCGCAGAAGACCGACCCGGCGTCCGTCGCCGCCCAGGCGCTGGACGGGCTGGAGAAGGGCACCCCGGAGATCCTGGCCGACGATCTGACGCGCCAGGTCAAGCAGGGGCTGGGCGTGGTGACCGGCTGATCCGGGCCGGGGGCGCCGGGACCACCGGTCCCCGCCGGCGGACGGGCGGCCGGGTCAGGCGTCCAGAGGCTCGGCGTACCGCCGGAACTCCGAGCGGTCCTGGTGCATCGCCCAGAGCGTGTCGGCGAGCACGGCCGGGTCCTTCCGGGGATGGCCGGGGGTGATCGCGCCGGGAATGATGAGCTGCGCCGCGTGGATCCGGTCGCCGGCGAGAGCGTCGTGCAGCATCTGCGCGTAGGCGCTCTCCGCGGCGAAGGCGATCGAGGTGCCGGCGCGCTCGGGATGGGGCTGGACGGCGCTGCCGCCGTTGATGAACAGCAGAGTGCCGCGCCCCAGGGAGCGCATGCCGGGAAGGACCTGACGGACGGCGGTCATCGGTCCGACGACCGAGAACGCCAGCGGGCCCTCGATGTCGGCCGGAGACGTCTCCAGGACCGGCTTCATGAAGTCCTTGTGGGGGATGGGGCTGTACTGCAGGACCTCCACCGGGCCGAGGGAAGAGGCGGCCGCATCCAGAGCGGCGGCGAGAGCGGCCGGGTCGGTCACGTCGGCGGCGAAACCGCGCGCGTTGACGCCCGCACCGCCGAGGTCGGTGGCGAGGGCGTCGACGTGTTCCTTGGTGCGGGAGAGGAGGGCGACGTCGAAGCCTTCGCGCCCGAAGCGGCGCGCCACGGCGCCGCCCAGACCCGTGCCTGCTCCGACGATGGCGATGGTGGTCATGGGAAGTCCCTTGCTACGGCTACGGCTACGGCTACGGCTACGGCTTCGGGTACGGCTACGGCTACGGCTACGGGTACGGCTACGGGTTCCGGTACGGCTTCGGCGGCGGGCTCAGCGAGGGACGAGCTTGAGGGTCGCGGCGCGGGCGTCCTCGGCGACCATGGGGCCGACGTAGGTCTCGCTGTAGGTGCCGTATTTGCTGCGGTAGGCGGCGTCGAGCCGGTCGTTGAGGGACGGGTCGTTCTCCTCGACGAAGGTGACGTCCTTGTCCACGCCGCCGGAGCTGATGTGGCCCGCGTGCCGCGACGTCGCGGCGCGGTACCAGGTGCCGCCGGGGCCGTTGAAGGCGCGTACGTGCAGGTCGTCGCCGTCGCGGACCACCCAGATGGTCGTCGGTGCGCGCGGGGTGTCGTCGCTGCCCAGAGGGGCGATCCGCAACTCGTCGGCGTGCTCGATCTTGCTCAGCTCGTCCTTGGTCCAGGTGGCCATGGGGGTCTCCTTGTCGGCGGTCTCGGCGGTCTCGGGGTGCGGGCGGTTTCGGCGCGCGTCTCGGTCTGCCCGTACGTCCGCGTACTCCCTTCCACACTGGCGACCCCGACGTGCGACGCGCACCTGGACGAACGGGGGTGGCTCCCCGGGATCCGCGGGGAGAACCGGGCCCGCGCCGTCCGTCTGCACCCCGGCCGGTGTTCGCCGCCCCCCCGGCTCGGCTACTCCATATGGATGACTCCACGCATGACTCCGGGCGGGCTCGACGAACCCGCCCGGTCGCAGCACTAGAGACGCGGCCACGGCCTGCCGGCGAGCCGCTCGATGTCGGTGTTGAAGCGCTTCAGATACGCGGCGAACGCGGCGATGTCCTCTTCCGGCCACTCGGACATGACCCGGTCCAGGGACTGGACGATGCCCTCCCGCTCCTCGTCGAGTACGCGAGCGCCCTCCTCCGTGATGCGGAATTTGCGTGCCATGCCCCCGTCGGGGTCCGGGATGCGCTCCACGAGCCCGGCGCGCATCGCCGCGGCCGTCTGCCGGTTGAGGGTGGAGGCGTCCAGTCCGAAGGCGTCGCTGAGTTCGCCGATCGACATCGGCCCCTGTAGGCGGATTCGGCTGAGCAGGATGTAGGCGCTGCGCTCCAGTACGCCGTCCTTCCGGCGTCCGCCTTTCTGATTCAAGAACGTGTGGCGGCTGAGCAGCATCTGCTCGTACTCGACCTCGTGCGTGGCCCCGACCATGCCTGTGTCGCCTCCTGCTCTCTCTTGCCGGGCCATTGTCGCACCGCGTCGGAACGGCCCGGACTCCATTGTCTCACGCGTATGCACCCTGCATGTAAGGTGCTCGATACATACGATATGTATGATGCACAAGTTACTTTCGCGTTGGACAGCCCTAGGAGTCCCCTTTCATGGACGCCCCACAGCTCACATCCCGCTCGGGCGGTGTGGTCGCCACGCTGGCGCTCGCCGGCACCACGGCCGCGATCATGCAGACACTGGTCACCCCGCTCATCGCCGACCTGCCGAAGATCCTCAACACCTCGGCGTCGAACGCCACTTGGGTGATCACGACGACCCTCCTGGTGGCGGCCGTCTGCGTGCCGGTCGTCGGCCGACTGGGCGACCTGATCGGCAAGCGCACGATGCTGCTCGTCTGCTCGGTACCGCTGATCGCGGGCTCCGTGGTGTGCGCGCTCTCGTCCTCCGTCGTGCCGATGATCATCGGGCGCGGGCTCCAGGGCATGGGGATGGGCATGGTGCCACTGGGCATCGCACTGCTGCGTGATGTCGTTCCCACGGAGAAGCTCAGCTCGTCCATCGCGCTGGTCAGCGCCTCCATGGGCATCGGCGGCGGCCTCGGCCTGCCGATCGCCGCGGCGGTCGCCCAGTACGCGAACTGGCGGGTGCTCTTCTGGGGCTCCGCCGTGCTGGCCACGATCATCGCCGCACTCATCTGGTTCCTGATCCCGAGCGTGCCGGCCAGCGCCAAGGGGCAGCGGTTCGACGCGCCCGGCGCGCTCGCCCTCGGCGCCGGTCTGGTCAGTCTGCTGCTCGCGATCTCCAAGGGCGCCGACTGGGGCTGGGGTTCGGGGACCACACTCGGTCTGTTCGTCGCCGCCGTCGTGCTGCTGGTCGGCTGGGGCGCGTGGGAGCTGCGTACGAAGGACCCGCTCGTCGACCTGCGCACCACGGCCCGTCCCCGGGTCCTGCTCACCAACATCGCGTCGATCTTCGTCGGATTCGCGATGTACGCCAGCATGCTGGTGATCCCGCAGCTGCTCCAGTACCCGGAGGCCACCGGCTACGGCCTGGGTCAGTCGATGCTCGCGGCCGGTCTCTGGATGGCCCCCGGCGGCATCATGATGATGATCGTCTCCCCGCTCGGCGGCAAACTGACCAACGCGTACGGCCCGAAGCTCACTCTCCTCGGCGGAGTCCTCGTCATCGCGGCAGGCTACGGGCTGTCGCTCGCGCTGATGGGGTCGGCCTGGGGAATCATGCTGGCCATCATGGTCATCAACAGCGGTGTGGGCCTTGCCTACGGCTCGATGCCCGCGCTCATCATGAGTTCCGTCCCGCTCTCCGAGACCGCCGCAGCGAACAGCTTCAACGCCCTCATGCGCTCCCTCGGCACGTCGATCGGCGCCGCGGTGATCGGCCTGGTCCTCTCCCAGATGACGACCGAAATGGGCGGCTTCAGCGTCACTTCCGAGAGCGGATTCCGTACGGGCCTGCTGATCGGCTGCGGTATCGCCCTGGTCTCCGCCGCCATCGCGGCCGTCATCCCGGCGGTGCGTACCGCCAGCGGCGGCCTGGCGAAGACGCACGCCGGCTCCGAGCCGGAGAAGTCCGCGGTCCAGGCCTGAACGGGGGCCTGAACGGAGGCCTGAACGGTGTGAACGCCTCGGGCGCGTACGGCCTGTCGAGGCGGACGCGGCCGAGGCCCTTCACGCGGTGATGGGCCGAGACCCTTCACATGGTTGGGCCCGCGGCGTGTGACGCGTCGGACGCCCGTGCCGCGCCGCGGGCCCCCCGGAGCCGGCATCCGACCGAAGGACGAGAGATGCACCGCGTACTCCTCACGGGCGGCCCCACACTCCTGCGCGACGCCTACGCCCACATCATCGCGGCGTCCGCCGTCCTCACCCTCCAGGGCCAGACCGCCGCCCTCCCCGACGCCCTGGCCCAACTGCCCGCCGTCCGGCCGGATCTCCTGCTCATCGACGCCGGGGCGCTGCCGAACAGCCCTACGGCCGCGACCCAGTTGATTCTGCGTCAGGCCGCCGCCCGCACGAGGCTCGCCGTCATCGGCGACGTCCCGACCCCGGACATCGCCTCCTTCGTACGCGCCGGGGTCACGGGCATCCTCGGCCGGGACATCGACGTCCCCCACTTCGTGGCGGCCCTCGACCTGGTGAGCGGGGGAGGACTGGTCATCTCCTCCCTCGACGCGCTGCTCGACGCCCGCGACACCCGTGCCGTCGCCGCGCCTTCGGAGCTGGAGCACCTCTCCGACCGGGAACGCCAGATCCTCGCCCTGGTCGCGAGTGAGCGCGACAACCACGCGCTCGCCCAGCTTCTCGGCCTGAGCCCGCTCACCGTGAAGACCCACGTCAACCGGATCCTGCGCAAACTCGGCGCCACGAGCCGCGCGCACCTCGTCGCCATCGCCTACGAGAGCGGCCTCATCACGCCGGGGAGGCCGCTCCCGTTGTCCTGACCGATCAGGCGTTGTCCGGCCCGACGGCTGCTTCGGCTACTTCAGGTAGACCAGTCCGTCCGTCGTGACGGTCGGACGGCCCGAGGTGCCGACCACGACGATCTTGACGGTGTGCTTCGCGCTGCTCGCCCAGGTCTTGGTCCAGAGCGCGTCGCGGTACTTCGTGGTCGCCGACCTGAGATCGACCGTGGCCGTTTTCACGCCGTCGACGTAGACGTGTGCCTGGCCGGACGTGGCCGCGCGGGAGACCACCCAGGAGGCGGAGCGGCCGGTGAACGTCCACGTCAGCGACGCGTTCTTGGACGAGCTGGAGTACGACTTGCCGCCGAGGTAGCTGGTCGACGACTTCGCCGTCCACGTACCGGACTTGGTGGCCGAGGTCTCCTGGAGGATCACCGGGGTCGCGGAGACCGAGGCCGCGGCGGTGTTCCCCGCGTAGTCGTGCGCCGCCATCGTCCATGCCGTGGCGGCCCCCGACTTGGCCGTGTGCGTGGCGCTCGTCGTGGTCGGACCGTAGGTCTTCGCCGTCGGCGAGGTCAGCCGCACCTCCTTCAGGGCCGCGCCGTCGGTGGCCTTCCACTTGAGCGTCACGGGGACGGCGGTGGTGTTCACCGTGCCGGTACGCAGTTCCAGGGAGGGCTTGGCCGTGAAGACGGGGGCGGTCCTCTCCGCGACCACCGTCGCCGCCGAACTGGTCGACGTCTTGCCGGAGATGTGGGTGGCGCGGACGGCCACCGTATGGTCCCCGACGGTGAGAGTCGCCTTGGCCGAGGTGCTGGTCCCCGCCCCGGTGGTCACCGGTTTGCCGTCGACCAGCAGCTCGTACTGCTTGATCAGGGCGGTGGGGGTGGTGGCCGACCAGCTCACGGTGACATCGGCCTTGGTGTAGTACTTCGTGCCCGACTTCCCGGCGCCGGTAAGGGAATTGACGCTCAGTCCGGTGACCGGACCGGCCGCCCAGGTGCGAATGGCGGCCAACTGGCCGTAGAAGGCGTCACCGGGGCACTGCGTGTTGTAGCCGTCGCGGTGTCCGTGGATGACCGGGAAGGTCAGCTGCGCGCCCTTGGCCCAGCTTTTGCGGAAGTAGTTGGTGCCCGAGTCGCCCGCGGTCAGCGTGGCGGTGCCCGACGGATTCACCCCGTACTGGCCGAGCTTCCACGCGGCGATCCGCGCGACGGAGACCATCGCGGCCTGGGGCGGCACGGTGTCGGTGTAGGTGCCGAGCACGGAGACGCCGGTGGTCTCGGCGTTGAAGCCGTACGCGTGAGCGCCCATCACGGGTCGGTCCACGCCGCCCTTGCGGCCCTCGTAGATGACGCCGCACTTGTCGACGAGGAAGTTGTAGCCGACGTCCTTCCAGCCCAACTGCTTGACGTGGTAGGCGTAGATACCGCGCACGACCGCCGGTCCCTGCGCGCAGGTGTACGTGTTGGACTCGGCGGTGTGGTGCACGACCACCGCCTTGATCCTGCCCTCGGGCAGATACCCCGGCTCCTCCGGGCTGATCGACTCGTCCGCGCCCCAGCCCGCGCGGGAAGCGATCGGCGGGCGCGGAGCGGTGCTCGGAGGGGCGGGCGGGACGGTGACCGTCGGGCTGGGCGCGACGGTCGTGGACGGCGGCGGCTCCGACGGCGAGGCGGGTGAGGAGACCGGAGGCTCGCTCACCGTCGGCTCACCGGAGGGCGGCTCCTGGCTGCCGGACGCGTCCGGCTCCGCAGGTGGGACGGGCGGCTGCGATTCCGCCGGTTCCGACGTATCGGGAGTCGGTTCGCCGGTCTCGTCAACCGCGAAGGCCGCCGGTTCGACAGCGCTCACCTTCCCCGTACCGGGATCGACCAGGTCCAGTCGCAGCCCGGCGGGCAGCCCGGCGGACGTCGTCCCGCCCGAGCGCACCCGCGCCTCGACACCGTCGGACGGCCCGACCCACGCCGGCTCGGTACCACCGCGCGCCGCGCCGCTCTCCCCCTGACCGCTGTCACCGTCGAGCCGCAGCCACGGCGACCACTTCCCGCCCGCCGCCCCACGGGCACGGACCTCGACCTGGCCCGTGATCTTCGCACCGGGATCCGCCCAGGTCATACCCACCATGCTGAACGGCTTGGCGTCACGCCGCGCGAGCGCCGCGTTCCTGCCGTCCGCGCTGGGGCTCAACTCCAAGGCGGAGGTGCGTACTTCGACCGCCGCGGGCTTGTCGCCGGTGCCGCCGTCCGCGCCGCCGGTCGCCCCTTGGAAGACCAGTACACCGGTCAGCCCGGTCACCACG
Organism: Streptomyces panacea; assembly: GCF_040560175.1. NCBI lineage: Bacteria > Bacillati > Actinomycetota > Actinomycetes > Kitasatosporales > Streptomycetaceae > Streptomyces > Streptomyces panacea. The sequence continues at coordinate 3,435 of NZ_JARJHW010000117.1, read as the reverse complement.
GCCGCAGCCGTGCCCCATACCCGATGCCGCTTCACGCAGCCCCACCCCTTGGTTCCCCACTTGCGGGCCCACCCCCACGTCGGCTACACCGACTTCACAAGTTCTGCCCGAAGGTACACGGGCATGTCGTATATGCCGACGGCGGGCTGTGGCGGGTGCCGTCGTACGCCACGGATCTCACGGGGCGTCCCCGCCCATCGGTGTGGTGGGGGTTGACCGGTCCGGGCGGGGGGAGACGGCCACGCACGCCAGTGCCGCCGACGCCCAGAGCAGTGGGACGGCCATCGCCCAGGGCGCCGACGCCGCGTACACGAGCGCGGCCACGGCCGCGCCCGCCGTGAGCGCGAGAAGCCGGGCCAGGGAACCCGGATCCGCACGGCGTTCGCCCGTCGGCCCCACCGCGCGCACGACCAACTGGGTGAGGGTGCCCGTGAAGTAGGTCCCCGGCCCGCCGGCCGCGCCCGCCCGGGCCAGAGCGGCGGACTGCGCCCCCATGGCGGCGGCGACCGCGACGAGCACGACATCGAGCCACGGCCGCGAGGGCGCCCCGCCGGCCGCGCCCCAGACGACGGCGACGGCGGCCAGGAGTACGACCTCGGCGGCGAGCCAGCGCACGACCGCGCGCGGCCAGCGCGTCTCCGGCTCCTCCGGTCGCCGCCGGCTGAAGGGCGCCACGGCCGCGACGCCCGCCACGTAGCCCGCGAGCGCCAGCAGCGGCGCGGCCGGCCCGCCCTCGTCGCCGGTTCCCGTCAGCGAGAGGCCCAGCAGCACGAGGTTGCCGGTCATCACACCGGCGAAGACCCGACCAAGCGCGATGAACGCCAGCACGTCCACCGCGCCCGAGGCCCCGGCGAACAGGATCAGCGCACCCCACTGGGCGCGCCCCGGACGCACCGGTTCGGTCGTCGACACCCCGTCACCGCCTCCGCGTCGCTGCCCGAAGAGGCCACCAATACGGCGCCGGGGCCCGCCCCGCACCACGCCGAGCCGCTCCCGCGGAGATCCCGCGGACCGGCTCACCCGTCCGGCGGAGACCTGCGACCGACCGGCGGCAGGCGGCAGGCGGTCCGGGCAGTGATCAGGTCGTCCCGGCGCGTGACCCGGAGCCGAGTCAGTCCTCCTTGGGCTCCTCCGAGTTGCGCCAGATCGTGAGGTCGACGGTGATGTAGGTCGAGCCCTCCGCGCCCCCCTTGCCCTGGTACGTCGCGACCGCGATATGGCCCGCGTCGCTGAGCACGCAGAACTGCGATCCCTTGCTCAGCTGGTCGAGGGTGATCTTCTCGGTGAAGCGGGTCTCCGTGCGGCAGGTCTCCAGGGAGCCCTTCTGCGAGTTGTTCAGGAGAATGAACTTCCCGTTGTCGGAGCCGATATAGGCGTCCCCGAACAGGCCGTCGACGTAGTAGTACACATCCCCGCCGCCGTAGAGCACGTCCTCCTGGTCGGCCGGCTGCGGAGGGTTGTCGGCGAGCATGACCTCGTAGTTCTCCGTCACGTCGATGCCCTTGTACGACACCGGCTTCGGGTCGGGCCGCTTCTTGCCTCCGCTCGCGGCCTCGCCTCTGCCCGAACCCTCGCTGCCGCTACTGGTGCTGCTGCCGGGCGATTTGCCCTCGTCGTCCCTGCCGGAGCCGTCCGGCAGGAGGGAGCCGATGACTCCCAGGACGATGACCGCGCCCACGATCGACCCGGCGACGATCAGCCCGGTCCGCTTCGGCTTGGGCGGCTGAGGGGGCACGTAGGGAGCGTGGACCACGGGCGGCGGGGTGTGGTGGCCCTGCGTGGGGTACGTCGGACGGCCGGGCGGCGGCGGTACCGGGCCGGGAGCCCCCGGCCCGCCCCGCGTCGGCGCGGCGGGCATGGCGAAACCGGTCGGCGCGTACGGGTTCACCGTGCCCGGTGCCGGGTGCTGCGGCGAGAACTGGGTCGGCGTCGGCGTCGGCGTGAAGGTGGGCTGCGGCGGTGGGGTCTTCGCCGGCTCGGGCAGTCGCAGCCGCTCGGTGATCGATCCGGCGACCGCCTGCGGCAGCCAGTCCTCGCCCTGGCGCAGCGCGACGGGCGAGATCTCGTGACACAGCTCGATGATCTCCGTCAGACTCGGCCGCCCGGCCGGGTCGCGGGTCAGGCAGCGGGTCACCAGGGGCAGCAGCTCCGCCGGCACGCGGCTGAGGTCGGGATCCTCGTGCACGATCCGGTAGAGCACCGCGTGCGACGACCCCTCGCCGTAGGCGGGTGAACCGATCGCCGCGAACGCCGCGATCTGGCCGAGGGCGAAGATGTCGGTGGCGGGGGAGACCGTACCGGCCGACGCCTGTTCGGGCGCCATGAACGCCGGGGTGCCCACGCTGACACCGGTGCCGGTGAGGGCTGTGGTGTCGGCGGCACGGGCGATGCCGAAGTCGATCACGCGGGGGCCGTCGGAGGCCAGAAGCACGTTGGCGGGCTTCAGGTCGCGGTGCACGATGCCCGCGCCGTGGATGACATGGAGGGCCTCGGCGACCCCGACCGACAGCAGCAGCACACTCCGCAGCGGTAGCGCCCCGTGCTGGGACACCGCGTGCGCGAGAGAGGGGCCCGGCACGTAGGCCGTGGCGAGCCAGGGCTGCGAGCCGTCGGTGTCGGAGTCGATGACCGGCGCGGTGTACAGACCCTGCACCCGCTGCGCGGCCTGGACCTCCCGCTGGAAGCGCCGCCGGAACTCGGGGTCGTCGCTGAACTCGGGCCGGATCACCTTGAGCGCGATGGGCCGGCCGCCCGGTGTGTACGTGAGATACACCTTGCCCATGCCACCAGTGCCGAGCACGGCCGCGAGCCGATAACCGCCGACAACGGCCGGGTCGCCTTCACCAAGCGGTTTGAAGAGGTTGGCGGAAGGTGTACTGGTCATGGTGGATCATCCCCTGTTAACGGCAGTTGAGCGCCTGCCGAGGCCCCGAAGTCAACGGGGAGCGTATCGACTTTCCTCCCGGGGCCTCCCCGCGCGGCGCAACAACCCTGCAACAAGACGGCTGTGATCGTCCTGCGGACAGGCACAGGCACAGGCACAGGCACGGGCACGGGCACGGACGGGTACGGGTGCCGGATCCCACGAGACGTGCCCGCCCCCCCCGTACGCCCGGCGGCTTCGCGCATTGCCAGGATCCTTCGCTTCGCTTACCTTTGCATCGTGCATCCAGGTGTAAGGCTCGTTACGCGCATTCACGTCGACCTTCTGCGGTCGGCCAGCGCGCTCTGTCTTTAGTTCCACCTGACGCGTAGTCGCGTTTCCTCGCGCTCACGCCGATTCGGCTGATCCCGCTCTCTGTGGCGCATCGGTCACCGCCCTGTTCCGGCCTTTTCCTGTTCCCTCCTTTCTCTCCCTTTCTTCCCACCGCACCGTGCTTCGCCATGGGTTGTCGCCATCCGTCGCCATCAGACTCCCCAGGCGCGCTCCGACGC
>NZ_JARJHW010000116.1:0-23292 GCF_040560175.1 Streptomyces panacea | reverse complement strand
GGAGCCTCCGCCTCCGTCACCCGAGCCACCGCCGTCCCCGAAGCCCGCGCTCGCGCACCACACCACCGTCGCGGCGGCCAGATGCGGCGCCGGCTGGAAGTCACGACCCGCCCGCATACCCCTCGCGGCCGTCAACTGCTCCCGCAGCAAGGTGTCGTCCAGCGCCATGTGTCCGTCCACGGCGATCTGGTGGGCGGGTGTCGTGACGTAGGCGTACGTGGTGCGGAACCGCAGCCGGGCCTTGATTCCGGCGTTGGTGAGCCGCCGCCTGGCCACGACGGCGCAGACGATGCCGGAGAAGATCCCGATGAACGCGAGAGGCAGGTTCGGGATGACCGCCACCGAGCCGGTGTTGATGAGCAGGATGATGGACAGCGGGATCACGGGCAGGCACAGGATCGCCTGGATCACTCCCCAGCGTGCCCACAGACGGGTCTTGTCGGCCGGTACCAGCAGCCCCCGCGCCGCCAGGGCGTCGCCGACGTCCTGCACGGCGCGGCTGCGCATCACCGCGAGGCGCAGCGAGTGCAGCGCGCCGTGCGGCGCCAGCGCGTGCTCCTGGATGACGGCGAGTTCCACCGGGTCACGCGCGACATCGCTGTAGATGGCGACGAGTCCCGGGCCGCCGATGCCCAGCCGCCCGTCCGCGTGCATGGCGACGATGGCGGTCTCGGCGACCCGCCCCGGACCGCCGCCGAGGAAGGCCACCTCCATGAGGTCGTGGACCTTGCTCTCGCCGCCGCGGGAGCGGAGGCGGATCACTCCGATCACGAGTGTGACGAAGGACAGGGGGATGGCTATCCGGAGTGCGGTCACGAGTGTGTCCATGCCGGTCACCGCCCCACGAGTACGGAGCGGGCGGCACGCACCATACGGGTCGCGCGGCGCGGCGGGTGCGCCCCGGAGCGGTCCCGCCACCACTGGGTCAGCTCGCGCCGCGCCGCCGTGTCCTGCGGCAGGTCGGCGATCAGCAGGTGCTCGGCGAAGTCGAGCGCGTCGCGCCGGTAACCGGCGCGCATGGGGCGGGACTTGGCGTAGGAGAGAAAGGCGGCGCGGTAGCCGTCGCCGAGGATGCGCGGCAGCTCGGGCGCCACCTTGGCGACGACCTCCGCCCGCTTGGCGGCGAGGGCGCGGCTCTGCACCCCGAGCCGCCGCGGGTCGAACCCCTCGGGCGCGGGGGTCCCGGCGACGAGGGCGGACAGGAGGGAGGTCTGGGCGAGGGCGAGGCGCTCGCGGGCCGGGTCGGTGGGCGCGGTGGCCGCTCCGGTGGCCGGTTCCCTCACCGCCTCCACCTCAACTGCCCCGCCAGGTACCGCGGTCGGGGTCGAATCAGGGCCCGGCCCCGCGAGCGTGGCGCGGATCGTGTCCAGTTCCGCCGCCAGCTCCGCGGTCGGCGGGAAGTTGTCGTCCCGTTCCAGCAGGACACCCGGCGGGGAGACGCGCGAGCGCAGTTCCGCCAGTATGTCGAGCACCGGCGCGCCGACCGGGTGCGCGTGGGTGTCGTGCCAGACGCCGTCGCGTTCGACGCCGCCCGCGACGTGCACGTACGCGATGGCCTCGACCGGCAGTTGGTCGAGCGCGGTCGCCGGGTCCTCGCCGCGGTTGACGTGGTTGGTGTGCAGGTTCGCCACGTCGATCAGCAGCCGTACGCCCGTACGCCCGACCAGCTCCGCAAGGAACTGACCCTCCGTCATCTCCTCGTCCGGCCAGTTGATCAGCGCCGCGATGTTCTCCACGGCGAGCGGCACGGGCAGGGAGTCCTGGGCGATCCGTACGTTCTCGCACAGCACCCGCAGCGCGTCCTTGGTGCGGGGGACCGGCAGCAGATGGCCGGCTTCGAGCGCGGGGGACGCGGTGAGCGGGCCACCGGCCCGTACGAAGGCGATGTGCTCGGTGATCAGTGGCGAGCCGAGGGCCTCGGCCCGCTCCGCCAGATCGGCGAGGCGCTTGGCGTCGGGCCGCCCGGCGCCCCCCAGACCGAGGGAGACGCCGTGCGGGACCACGGTGACACCGCGTGCGCGCAGCCGGACGAGCGAGTCGGGAAGGTGGCCGGGGCAGAGATTCTCGGACACGGCCTCGACCCAGTCGATGCCGGGCAGCGCCTCGACCGCTCCCGCGATCTCGGGCCGCCAGCCGATGCCGGTCCCCAGCTTGCCCGGCTTCCCCGGATCCGCCGGCTCTCCCCGACTTCCCGGATCCTTCGTGCTTCCCAGGTTCTCCCGCTGTGCCACGTGGCTCATGAATCTCCCCCTCCTCCGCGCCTCGGCGAGTGCCGGTTCAGGGGTATTGGCCCCGCCGGGTGCCGGTGAATCCAGAGGAGGGGACGTTCAGAGCATCATTTGAGGTTCCCGCCGCAGACGGACGGCCCGCCGGAAGTCACGGCGTCGCCTTGATGCTCGGCGGCGGACGGTTGGTGTTGACGGCCGTCGGCGCGCCCGGCTGCGTGGACGGCCGGGAGGTGAAGGAGCTGTCCCCGGTCGGTGACGCGGCCGGCGGCGACGGCGGCGGGTTGCCGTTCGGCGGCGGCGGACCGGTGGGGCTTGCGGTCTTGGTGCCCGCGGCCTCCCGCGCGATGTTGTCGAAGTCGACCAGCCCGGTGGCCTCCAGCATGGTGATGTGGTCGAGGACCGTCTGGTTGGTGTCGGTCGCCAGCTGTCTTATCAGGGTGTTCCGGGTCGTATGTCTGACCTCGGCCACCAGCGCGAAGACCTTGCCGTGGGCGTTGCGCAGGAGGTTGGCGAACTTCCTGTCGTACTCGGCGCCCGTGGCCGCCGACAGCTCCCTCAGCCAGCCCTGTTGCAGCTCGTTGGGCTGGTTCGGCAGCGCGACACCGAGCTTCGCCGCCACGTCGCGCGCGCGGGCGTCGAGGTCGGAGTGGCCGACGACGAGATGGTCGCCCGCGTCCTTGATGGCCTGGCTGGGGGCCCGCTCGATCGCCTGCTGTCCGGCGGGCAGCTCCCACAGGCCCGCGAGCCGCACCTTCACGAGGAAGTCGCGGTCCGTCGCCGAGAGCGGGCCCCACTGGGTCGCCACGCTCGATGCCGCGAGATTCGCCTCCCCCGTGCCGGAGCGGTCGGCGTACGACCAGACAGGAAAGGCGAGCGCCCCTACCGTCGCGACGAGTGCCGCGATGATGAGTGCCGTGCCGTTGATACGTCGCAACAAAGTGTCTCCCGGGCCGATGTGCCACCGCGTACCACCGCGTACCGCTACAGAATCAACCGCTCACCGAGCGGTCGTTCAACCTACTTAGCGGTATTGAGAGATACGAATCTCGGCGCGGGAGTGTTCAACGCCGCAGCGCGGGATGATCCGCGACCACCGTGCTGGAGCCGGGCGCGATCTCCGTGAAGCCGGCATCACGGACCAACGGCAGCCCACCGCTGGTCAGTCGGCGCCAGCGCGCGGCGTCCGGAGTACGTACGGAGAGCGGGAAACCGGCCTCCTGCCACGCCTTGCGGTCCGTCTCCGACAGCTCCCACCAGGCGAGCTGCGCGCCGTGTCCGGCCTGGGCCATCGCCTTGCCCGCCGACATGGCGAGGCCGGGGCTGAGCCACAGCACGGGGGCCGACAGGTCGGCGGCGGGCGGGGCCCCGGGGTCGTCCAGGTCGGTGCCGGAGACCTGGAGCTTCGCCAGCTCCTTGGGCCACCCGTCCAGCGGGACCGGCGGGAAGACCCGTACCTCCGCGTACGGAGCGAACGCGGCGCCCTCCGGCGCCTCGGCGGCGGCCCCGGGGCTGCTGATCGTGATTCCCGGCAGCTGGGACGCCTTCCGCCACTCCCCGCCGCGCGCCCTGCGGACCACCTTGCGGATCCGGGCGTCCTGCCAGTCCCGCATCACCTGTGCCCACTCGCCCTCACCGGTCGAGCGCTCGTCGGCGAGCATGACGAGTACGGCGCGGGCGGCGGCCTCCAGTGCGTCGGTACGGGTCGGCGGCGCCGCCTTCTCGATCCGCACCACCAGCGGCAGAACGAACTGCGGGGCCTCGTCACGCGCGGTCCGCTCATCCCGGAACGGGCTGTCGGCCGGTCTGTCCGCCCCGGTGCCGGCGGTGTCGTCGATGCTCACGGGGCAAGTGTGCCAGTCCGGACTTGCCGGGCTGTTGGCGGAATGGGCACCTCCGGGTGACCATGCTCCGCATGAAGAGCGATCTCTTTGCCACCGAGAACATGGCGCAGCAGGCGACCACCCCCGGGATGAGCCTCCAGAACGCCAAATCCGTCAAGTACGCCGTCAACGGCGAGATGCACGCGCGTCAGGGGTCGATGATCGCCTTCCGCGGCAATCTCCAGTTCGAACGGAAGGGCCAGGGCATCGGCGGGATGCTCAAGCGCGCCGTCACCGGCGAAGGGCTGCCGCTGATGGCCGTGAAGGGCCAGGGCGAGGCGTGGTTCGCGCACGAGGCGGCCAACTGCTTCATCGTCGACATCGACCAGGGCGACGCGCTCACCGTCAACGGCCGCAACGTCCTGTGCTTCGACTCCACCCTCTCCTACGAGATCAAGACCGTGAAAGGCGCCGGAATGACCGGCGGCGGCCTCTTCAACAGCCTCTTCAGCGGCTACGGGAAGCTCGCCATCATCTGCGAGGGCAGCCCCATCGTCATCCCCGTCACCGCGCAGGCCCCGGTCTACGTCGACACGGACGCCGTCGTCGGCTGGAGCGCGCAGCTGGGCACCTCGCTGCACCGCTCGCAGTCCGTCGGGTCGATGATCCGCGGCGGTTCCGGCGAGGCCGTCCAACTGATGCTCCAGGGCGAGGGTTTCGTCATCGTCCGGCCGAGCGAGCTGACGCCGACGAAGGCGTCCGGGAGCTGACGCACGCGTGGAACCGCGAGGAGTGGGCCGCCGGTACGGTGCCGGCTGCCCCTCGGTGCCGCGCGGCGTCGACCTCGTACTGCCGTCGCTGTCTCCTGGGGACCCCGGCGCGGCTGAGTGCGGCCGTTCAGTACGCTCGGCCGTATGGGAGACGCAGCCATCGGTACCGAGGTCGTCGTGTACGCGGACTGTGTGCACTGCGGTGAGCCGACCGAGTACCCGGAATCGGTCAAGGGCAGCACGCTGTGCCCGGTCTGCGAATGGCACGAGGCCCAGCGGACGGCCTGCTCGGGGTAGGAGGGCCGTCAGGTCGCCGTGGGCGGGTTGTCGCTGTCCGAGTCCTGGAGCCAGGACCGGACTCTGAGCGATTGCTCAAGGTCCTCTCGATGCAACTCGGGTCGTGTCGCGGCCAGCGTGCGACGAATCTCCAGTGCCTCGTGCAGTGCGGCGAGAGCCTTGCTCCGCCGGCCCAGGTCACCCAGTCGAACGGCCAGGTTGTTCAGGCTTGAGGCAAGCGCCGGGCGGTATGCCTCCGGATACTGGGCAGCCCGTTCCCGGTACAGCTCGACGGATTCGGCGATCGCTGCGAAACCCTCTTCACGCCGGCCGACATCACCCAACCGGTTGGAGAGATTGTTCAACGCCCTGGCGACTTCGGACTCGTAGGCGCCGGGTTGGCCGATGGCCAGTTCCCGGTAGAGCCCGACCGCTTCGGTGATCACGGCGAGCGCGTCCTCCCGCAGACCGAGATCGCCCAGCCTGTTGGACAGGTTGTTCAGAGTGGTGCCGAGGCCGGCCCGGTAGTAGTACGGGTCTTCGTCGGCCAGCGCCCGGAAATGCTGTACGGCCTCGGTGATCGCGGCGAGGGATTCCTCCCGTCGGCCGACATCGCCCAACCGGACGGACAGGTTGTTCAATCCCCGGGCGAGGTCCGGGCGGCCGGCGGTGGGATACCGGAGAGCCAGTTCCCGGTACAGCTCCACGGCCTCGTTCATGGCGTCGAGCGCTTCGTCCCACCGGCCCAGGTTGCTCAGCTGGTTGGAGAGGCGCTTCAGACTTGAGGCGAGTTCAGGGTGGTAGGCATCAGGCTGCTGCCGCGCCAGCTTCCGGTACCGCAGCACGTCCCCCTCGACAGTGTCCGGGGCGAAGGCGTCGACCAACTCGGCGGCGGTGGGCCGGCCGGCGGGGTCCCGGTCCAGGCAGTTCCACAGCACCTCGACGATGCGCGCGTCGATCCCCGACGCGGCCAGCGTCCCGCGTGCGTCCGCGTCGGGCCGGAAGTCACTCCACCGACCGGTGGCGAAAGTCAGGAGCAGTGCGCCCACCGAGTACATGTCGCTCTCCCGGGTCGGCCCGGGACTGTCGTCGAGCGCGTCGAGATAGCTCTCGCTCCGAGGGAAGTGGTCGAGGTAGTTGCTGTGCGCACCGTCCCGTGTCGCCGTCATCCAGCCGATGAGCCGAACGCCGTGGGCGGTGACCAGCACCGTCCTCGACGCGAGCGTCCCGTGCACCAGGCCGACGCTGTGCGCATGGCGTATCGCGCGGGCCAGGTCCTCGCCGACACGTCGGAAGAGATCGTCACTCACCGGTCCCCGGTGCTCGTCGAAGAGAGCACGCAGGTTCGGGGCGGACCCGGAGCCGGGGTCGTCGTCCCGACGGCTCACGTAGGAGGCGGCCAGCCACGGGGGGTCCTGATAACCGTCGACATTCGAGTCCAGCAGCCTCGGAGCGTGCGCACCCCGCATCCGGTCCAGGCAGTCCGCCTCCGTGCGGATCAGTTCGAGTGCCTGCCGGGGGTCCATGGAGTAGAGGGGGGAGGGCGTGCGTACGAGCACGGTCGTACCGTGCTCGTTCTGGGCCAGGTAGATGCCCGGGTCGTCCCAGCCCCACGTGCTGCGGGCGTAGAGCCGGTAGCGTCCGAGCCGCTGAGGGTCGCTCCGCAGGATCTGCGACCAGCCCGGCGGAATGTCCGGCGGCCGGACCTCGGGCCGTACGTCGGGCCGTACGTCGGATCCGGCCTCGGACCGTACGTCGGATTCGACCTCGGGCCGTACTCCGGGCCGTGCTCCGGGCCGTGCTCCGGGCCGGACTTGGGGCCGGACGCCGGATCGGCCCTCCGGTGGGTCGATCCGTCCGGTGCCCACCGGCGGGACACCGAGTCGTTTCAGCAGCCGTTCCTTCAGATAGCCGAAAGGGCGCTCGGTGTCTTCGATGACGGCGGATCCGTCCGGATGACCCACCCACGCCGGGAAGTTCGAGGAGCGGCCGATGGTCGCCTCCAACCGCCGCGTGACTGCCCGCGTGGTCCGCAGCAACTCCTCCGGCGAGAGGGCGCCGAGGAGGATCCGGCGGGCCTCGTCCGAGAAGTCGAAGAGCTGGTGCTGGGGGAGGCGGGTCGGCCCGGGGGCCCTGACCTGCCGCATCAGGCCGCCGAGAAGCACCTCCACGATGTGCCCGTGGTCCGTGGGCGGTCCGAGTGCGTTCTGGACCAGGCGCATCACCGGTGGGGTGACGGGAGCCACCGCCGCCAGGTGGGCCGCGAGCCGGTACGCCTCCGGGGAGCCGGCTTCCCGGAAGCTCAGGACGGCGTCCGCGGTGTCGGTGTGGCGCGTGTCGGCGAAGAGCCGGCCGGGGGTGGACGTGCCGGTGTTCCACAGAGGGAGCAGCGCGGTGGTCCCGGGCGAGGCGATCAGCCGTGCCCAGCCGGCGACGGCGGCGGGGGAGGGTTCGAGGACCGGCACGGGGACCGAGTCGAAGGTGACCAGATCCGGCGGCAGGACCGGGTCGGTGACATGCCAGGCGGTGGTCGGGCCGCCGCGGCGGTGCGTGGAGACCTGCCAACGCCGGGTCGTGATACCGGAACTCACCCAGAGGCGGGTGGGCAGCGCGTGGACGACGGCGGTCGGGCCGCAGCGCGCCCAGAGGGTCATCGCCTCGCGCATCCGGCCGTTCCACCATGCCTCGCCGACACCGTCGCTGATGACGAGAACGAGCGTGTCTCCGGTGGGGTCGCTCACGCTCCCCGGTGTCTGGTGGGGTCCCTTGTTCCCGTAGGGGCGGGTGTTGAGGAGCGGGGCATGGGCGCCGCGGGTGTCCAGCCCGTACACGCGGATGTCGCGGAACGCCCCCGCGCGTTCCATCAGCGTGCGCACTTCGGTGGCGAGGCGCTGCCAGAGAACCATGGAGACACCGTCGTCGACCAGCAGGGCGAGGGAGAGCCAGCGGGTTCTGACGGGACGGGTGACGGTTTCGGGAAGTCCCGTGTCGGCCATGGCGGCCACGGTCCGCCCGACGTCCAGCTCGTGGCGGCGATGGTCGGGGAACCGCTGGCGCAGTGGGCGCAGGGACTTGCCGAGCCGGAGCTCCCGGGCGCCGAGGAGACGGCTGTCGGGCGCCCGGACGGCGAGCGCTCTGCGAGGTGCCGAATCCGCCTTCCCGCCCTTGTCCGTCCTGGTGGCCGCTCGCAGGGGGAGTTCGGACGCGGAGTTCCGCGACGGCTCCGAGCCCGGCCGGTCGGCAGGCGCGGCGGGAGGCGGGTCCCGCGTGGGACGTGGGCTCTCGTCGTGGGGGCCGGACTGCCGGCGGTGCGCGGGCGGGCCTGCCCGCGCCAGGGGCGCGGCGTCCGGCGGAAGGTTCCCGGCCAGCCACAGGACGTCGAGAAGTTCCTCGTCGGAGAGGACCACCCCGCTCTTGGCCAGTACGTCCTTCAGGCGACCGAGCATGTCGTCACACCGCTCCGCCGAGTTCGTGCAGGACGGCGTCGAGAAGGCGGCCGGCGTCGAGACCGACGCCACCCTTCCGTAGGAAGACGGCGTTGAGGAGTTGGTCGGTGGCCAGTTCACCGGGCGCCCGGCGGTTGAGGAATGCCTCCAGCAGATCGTCCACGTCGTTGAGTGCTTCGTCGCCGAGGTGTGCGGCCACGATGTCCCGCAGCCGCTGTTCGTCGGGTTCGGGCAGGTCGAGCCGGACGCAGCGTCTCAAGAAGGCGGCGGGGAAGTCGCGTTCGCCGTTGCTGGTGATGACCACGACGGGGAACTCGCGGCAGCGGATACGGCCGCGCTCGACGGGTGCGGGGTGGTCGGGGTCGTTGGTCTGGACCTGAACCGGGGGGTGGGTGTCCGGCAGCCTGGCCAGTTCCGGGATCGTGAACTCGCCTTCCTCGAAGACTGTGAGGAGGTCGTTGGGCAGGTCGACGTCGCCCTTGTCCAGTTCGTCGATGAGCAGTATCCGGGGGCGTTCCCGGGGGACGAGGGCGTTGCCCAGAGGGCCGAGGCGTACGTACTGGCCGATGTCCGGTTCCGGGTCGTCGGAGTTCCGGTGGAGGTTGGCCTCGCGCAGCCGGCCGACGGCGTCGTACTGGTAGAGGGCGTCCTGGAGGGCTGAGCGGCTGTTGACCGGCCAGTGCAGGACACGGCCCAGGGTCAGCTCGTGCGCGATGGCGTGGGCGAGGGACGACTTGCCGGTGCCCGGGTGGCCGTTCACCAGGAGGGGACGACGCAGGTGGAGCGCGGCGTTGACGATGTCCGCCTCGTCGGCGCCGATGAGATACGGCCGGGGACGGGAGACCCGCTGTCCTGTCGGCTCCTCCGGGTCGAACCGGCGCCATGGCGGCGCCGCGGGGAACGCGACCTCGCCCGCGGTCCCGTTTCCGTGGAACAGCCGCCAGTCGGGGGCGGGTTGCGGATCAACGCCGCCGGTTCCGGAATCGGTGGACGTCATGAGACATGAACTCCCTTCCGAGGATCCCTCAGTTGCAGCGACTCGGGCTTCGGGTGGCCGCTCTGTTCTTCCCAGACCAGGGCGGGGCGTGCCGTCGCCGCCGGGGCGTCGAAGGCATTGCTCCGGAAGACGCGTACGCGCTCCGGGAGTTCGGCCAGGGTGCCGGCGGGTTCGAGTTGCCGTAGCTTCGTGGCGTCCTCGTAGCCCTCGGCCGTACGGTCCCAGAGGACCACGGGGACCCCGAGTGCGAGGCAGACTTCGAGGAACGCCACCCGCTGTTCGCGGGGACCGTGGATGACCACTCGGGTGGCGTCGCGGTGGCTCGTCTCCAGCATCACCCGGAGCTGACTCCTGGTCGCGCAGTTCTTGTCGGTGACCAGCGGCGCCGGATGCGCGCTCCGCCAGCGGCGCCTCTGATGACCGTCGCGGGTCTTCACGAGCGTGCTCATGTCGGGGCAGCTCAGGGTCATCCGGAACTCCGCGCCGATCGGCAGGTCGGGCACGATGTCGTCGGGTGCCCCGGGGTTCCATTCGTCGACGGCCAGATGCAGGCCCTGCCGGTCGACCAGTACCGTCACCCAGGGCACATGATCCTCCTGGCCGGGTTCGTCGGCCGCGGACTCGACCGCCGCACGCAGGCACGCGGCGACTTCCTCCGGTGTTCGCGGTACGGTCTCCGACTCGTGGAGCAGGACGTGCGTGCCGTCCCGGCGGGCGACGAGGATCCGGCAGACGTACCGCTCGTCCGGGAGCGCCTGGACACCGGTCAGCTCCAGCACCACCCGCGACACCGGCGATGTCTGCCGGGCGGCCCACTGGCGGGCGTCCTCGCGCCGCTCGGCGAGTGCGGTCGGGTGAATGCCCGTCCGGACGGCCACGCCGGTGCTCCACTCGCGCAGCTCCGCCGCTTCCTCTCCTCCGACGGCCGCCGCCACGTATTCGACCAGCCGCAGCAGGGCGGGGACCCGAGGCGTCCCGTCCGGCACCTGCTCACTGTCGGACATCGACTCCAACTCCTCGACGACCTGGGCGAGTTCGTCGACCGTCAGATGAGTACGGGACAGAGCCTCGGGAAGGCAGGCGTAGCGCAGGGCCTCGCCCGCGGAGCGGGGAAGCAAGGTGGGGCGTTCCTTGCATATGCGGCTCAGCGGCGGCAGGAGGCTTTCGTACTCCGCCAGGGAGAGCAGTGAGCCGAGTCCCGCGGCGCGCGCCCGGGTGAGCAGGGCGGTCAGCCGGATTCGGGTGGCGTCGTCGGTGACAGTCGGCGCGAGAGTGCCGCTGAGCGAGGCGAGCGCGCGATGGTGTCCCGCGAACAGCGCCATGAGGTCGGCGACGGAGGGCGCGTATCCGGTGGGGACCTGGTAGCCCAACTCGCGGGCGAGCGAACGGGCATGGAAAGAGCAGGTCTCCGGGGTGCCGAGGAAGTGCCACAGCGACCGTTCGAGATCCTGCTCGGCGGGCGTACGGTCGGCGGGTGGCCGGGCTTCGGGCAGGGACGCGCCGATGTCGACCAGGTGGGGCGGACCGTCGGCGTACCGCCGGAGGAGAGCGTCGAAGTCGCTGTCCTGGACGAAGGCGTGCGCCGGGAAGGCGCGCAGGCGGCGGTTTCCGTAGGACTGATCGTCCTGGATCAGCACACCGACGAGGTGGTCCTCGCAGAAGACGGCGGCCCCGGAGGCCCCTCCCCAGGCTCTCCGGCCGTCGGCGCGCGGGTCGGGCGCGGGCTTCTGGTCGAGGACGTAGAGATCGCGGGAGCCCGAGGACAACAGGGGCAGCTGTCCTCGTAAGTGTTCGACCTCGCGCTCCTCGTCGGCGGTGGCCAGGGGGAATCCGAGCCCCTCGTAGGGCAGCGGCGCCTTGCCGACGGGGTGGCCCCAGCGGACAGGGCCGTCCGGCACCTCCACCGCGTCCTGAGTGAGCAGGAGCGCGACGTCCAGGCCCCGCGGGTGTCTCCAGACCACGGTGGCCCCGGTGCGTACTGTCGCGCCCTCTCCGGGGTGCCCCACCCGGAGCTGGATCCGCGGCCAGTCGGAGTCCGTGTCCCTGTCCTCGATCACATGCCGGGCGGTGAGTACCAGACGCGGGGCGATCAGATAGCCGGAACCGACACTTCGACGCCGGTCCGCCGTGCCACTGCGGATCAGCGCCAGTCTGCGCGGATCCATCTCACTCCTCGTCCCAGGAGCCGGTCCCGCCGTCGCTGATCTCGGGGCCGGTCCCGCCGGCGGCGCGGTCCCGGACCGACAGCCGCAGTGTCAGCTTGTGGGTGCGCACGGTTGTGTGCTCGGCGCCCACGCCGACGGTGGCGACGCCGAAGGTGAGCTTGCCGTCCCCCTTGCCGCTGTCGCGCAGTTCGAGCAGCAGCTCCAACTCGGCCTCTTCGACGCCGAACGCGAACTGCTGGCCGGCGCCCAGGTCCTGCGCCTGGTACAACTCCTGCCGCAACTCCTCGACAGCCGCGGCCAGACCGATACTCGCCATGCCAACTCCCCGCGCCGCGCCCCGTGCCCCGTGAAGGAACTAATGACCCGTCACATTACAGCTTCCCTGAGACATACCCGTGAGTTCGGGCATAACCTCGAAAGTCCCAAGGATGGGCAATTGCCCCCCGCGCTCACCGACGGCTGAAGGAGACGGTCCACCCGCCATGTCACCGAGCGAGAGGAATCCCGTCCGCCCGCCGCCACCGTTCGGCGCCTCGACCACCCAGGAGATCAAGGCCGCCCTGTGGCAGGCCGCGGACAGGCTGCGCGGCTCCGTGGACGCGGCGGAGTACAAGGAGTACGTCCTCGGCCTGATCTTTCTGAAGTATGTCTCCGACGCCTTCGAGGAGTACCGCTCTGAGCGGCGGGAGCGGCTCGCCGCGGAGGGGTTCGACGAGGACCGCTTCGCCGAGGGCCTGGAGGAAAGGGAGTTCATCGAGGCCGGTGTCATCTGGGTGCCCAGGACCGCCCGTTGGTCGTGGATCGTCGCCCGCGCGAACACCACGCGCGTCGGCGAACTCATCGACGAGGCCATGAACGCGATCACGGAGGCGAACCCGTCACTGGCGGGCGCCCTGCCGACGATCTTCCGCCGTGGCACCGTCGACCAGCGGCGCTTGGCCGAAGTCGTGGACCTCATCGGCAGGGTCCGCATCGACGGCACGTGGGACAGGTCGGCGCGGGACGTGCTGGGCGAAGTGTTTGAGTACTTCCTCGACAACTTCGCCCGTGCGGAGGGAAAGCGGGGCGGCGAGTTCTACACGGCCCGGTCCGTCTGCCGGCTGGTGGTGGGGATTCTTGAGCCACGCCGGGGGCGTGTGTACGACCCGGCCTGCGGCTCGGGCGGCATGCTCGTTCAGGCGGACAGGTACGTGGAGGCGCATGGGGGGAATCCGCGCGAACTGGCGTTCTACGGCCAGGAGATCAACGAACGGACCTGGCGCCTGGCCAGGATGAATCTCGCCGTCCACGGTATGGAGGGCGACCTCGGCGCTCAGCGGGGCGACACCCTCGCGGACGACCAACACCCGGAACTCAAGGCAGACTTCGTCCTGGCCCACCCACCGTTCAACGTCTTGGACTGGGCGCGGAACGAGGCCGACCCGCGGTGGGTGTACGGCGTCCCCCCACCGGGAAACGCCAATTACGCGTGGCTCCAGCACGCGATCTCCAAGCTGAGTGAGCGGGGCACGGCCGGCATTGTCCTGGCGAACGGCTCAATGGCTTCCCGGTCGCCGAGTGAGCGGCAGATCCGGCGAGCGCTTGTCGAAGCCGACCTGGTGGCCTCCGTCGTGGCGTTGCCGGGGCAGTTGTTCCACTCCACACAGATCCCCGCCTGCCTCTGGGTGCTGACGAAAGACAAGTCGGCCGACCGCAGAGATCGGATCCTCTTCATCGATGCCCGCGAGATGGGAGTGATGGTCAGCCGTACGGAGCGCGAGCTGAGCGACGAGGATCTGGCGAAGATCACCGGGAGCTATCACATGTACCGCGATGAACCCGGCTTCTGCGTCTCGGCCGGCGTCGAGACGGTGCGGGAGCACGAGTACGCCCTGACGCCCGGCCGGTACGTGGGTGCCGCTCCGGTCCGGGCGGAGAGCCCGGAGAGCCCGGAGCCCAGGGCGGGGACGGAGAGGCTGACGAAGGATCTGTACGGGGTGTTCAACTAGGGTCGGCAGAGGTCCCGTACCCCGTCCGTCTCCGGTCCGCGTCCCTGGGTCCGTCCTTCATCCGCCCTTCATCAGCTCGGACACCTTGACGAAGCGGTAGCCGCGCTCGCGCAGCGCCGGCACGATCTTGCGGACCGCCTCGTCCGTCACCGGTGCCGCGCTCGTCGTGCAGTGCATGACCACCAGTGAGCCGGGGCGTACCGCGGCGAGTACCTGCTCGGCGACCGCGTCCGCGTCCGTCGCGAAGGCGTCCCCGCTCACGACGTCCCACTGGACCGCGGTCAGGCCCGCCGGGGCCAGGGTCCGTAGCGTCGACTGGTCGTAACAGCCGCCGGGGAAGCGGAAGTACGGCACCACCTGGCGGACCCCGGCCTTGCGGAACGCGCCGAAGGCCCGCTCCACGTCGGCGGCCATGTCCTTCTTGCCGAGTACCGGGAGCCCGTGGCAGTCGGCCGTGAAGGAGTGGTGGCTGTACGAGTGGTTCGCGACCTCGAACAGGGGGTCGGAACCGATCTCTCTCGCCTGGAACGGGTACTCCTCCGCCCACCGGCCGGTCATGAAGATCGTCGAGGGGACTTCGAGGCGGCGCAGCGAGGTGATCAGGGTCGGGTTGTCGAAGCGCTCGCCCCGGGCTGCGCGCGGCCCCTGGTCGGACGTCATGTCCGCGTCGAAGGTGAGCGCGACGGTCTTGGGCGCCGTCCTGGCCCGGGTCGTGCCCGGGGGGTCGGCGGCCCGCAGAAAGACCGGCGTCACGGCCGGGCGTTCGGGCCCGGCGGGCTGCCGCGCGGCGGCCTTGGGGGAGGGCTTGCCCGTCAGGCGGGCGTCGGTGTCGGTTCCGCATCCGACGAGGACGGCCCCCAGCGCGGCGACGGAGACGAGTCTCAGAACATATCTAGGCATACAGGGAAAATATATGACTAACTGTTCATCCTGTGGTTCCGGCACTCGAAGATTGCCGGAACGCGGCACTGCTCGCCGTGACGGACCGTGAGAAAATCTCCTCCCATTCAAGGGTTCTAGGGGGACCGGCGAGAGCCGGGGGAGGGACGACCCATGGATGTGTTCCTCGGTCTCGGTGTGGCGGGTGTGGTCCTGCTGGCCGTGGCGCTGATCTTCGACGGCATCTTCGAGGGCCTGTTCGGCGGGGTGCTCGACGGCCTGTTCGCGGGGCTGCTGTCACTGCCGGTCGTGGCGGGATTCGTCGCGATGCTGGGCTTCGGCGGCGCCATCGTGCTCGGTACGACGGACCTCGGTGTCGGCCCCGCCATCGCCGCGGGCGCCGTCGCCGGTGCCGTCACCGGCTGGCTGGCCTGGAAACTCAGCCGTGTGCTGATGCGCGATCAGACGGACGCCACGCCACGGGGAGCGGACCTCCTCGGTACGTCGGGATCCGTGGTCACGGCCATTCCCGTCGGCGGCTACGGCGAGGTGATGCTCCGGGTGGCGGGGCAGCCGGTCAAGTTCGCCGCGAAGAGCGCGGTGCCCCTGGCGCGGGGCGCCGAGGTCTGGGTGGAGTCGACGCTGTCGTCCACCTCGGTCGGGGTCCGGCCCGTCGAGCGCTGATCCACGCCGTCGGCCTCACGGACCACGGACTCGGCCGACTCGGAGAACGGCCGAACGGACCGGGTGAACCGAGCGGGCGAACCGACCGGGCGAACCCGTCAACCGACGAACCGCCGCGCGGATACCGGCGTCCCACAGGTGCGGCGTCCACCACTCGTACGTCAACAGGGGGCAAACCATATGAGTCCAGTGATCATCGCGGTGGCGGGAGTCGTCGTACTCCTCGTCCTGCTCGGTCTCGTCGTCATCACCCGCTACAAGGTCGCGGGGCCCAGCGAGGCATTCATCATCACCGGCCGCCGGGGCAAGTCGTCCACGGACCCGGTCACCGGCCGGGTCAGTACCGACAACAGCGGCCAGAAGGTCGTGGTCGGCGGCGGCGTCTTCGTCGTCCCGTTCGTCCAGCAGAAGTTCACGCTCGACCTGTCCAGCCGGCACATCCCCGTCGCCGTCCGGGGCGCGGTGACCCTGCGCGGTGTCAAGGCGCATCTGGAAGGCGTCGCGATCGTCAAGGTCGGCGGCAACGAGGACGCCATCCGCGCCGCCGCCCAGCGGTTCCTGCGGCAGCAGAAGGGCATCGTCGGCTTCACCCAGGAAGTGCTCTCCGGGGCGCTGCGCGCCATCGTCGGCCGGATGGCCGTCGAGGACATCATCCGCGACCGCGCCGCCTTCGCCGGTCAGGTCGCCGAGGAGGCCGAGGCGAGCCTGTCCGGGCAGGGCCTGATCCTGGACGCCTTCCAGATCCAGGACATCACCACCGAGGGCTCGTACCTGGAGGACCTGGGCCGGCCCGAGGCCGCCCGCGCCAAGCAGGAGGCGGACATCGCCGAGGCCATCGCCAAGCGGGCCTCCGAGCAGGCCAGGCTCAAGGCGGCCGAGGAGATCGCGGTGGCCGAGCGGACCTTCTATCTGAAGCAGGCCGAGATCAAGGTCGAGACCGAGGCGGCCAAGGCCAAGGCCAACGCGGCGGGACCGCTCGCCGAGGCCGCGCGCCAGCAGGAAGTCCTCGGCGAGCAGGAGAAGGTGGCGCAGCGTCAGGCAGCGCTGACGGACCGTCAGCTCGACACCCAGGTGCGCAAGCCGGCCGACGCCGCCCGCTACCAGGCCGAGCAGGAGGCCGAGGCCCGCAGAATCGCGCAGGTCAAGGAGGCCGAGGCGGACGCCGAGCGGTCGCGACTCACCGGTGAGGGCGAGAAGCTGCGCCGTGCGGCACTCGCTGAGGCCGTACGGATCGAGGGTGAGGCGGAGGCCGACGCCATCGCGGCGCGCGGCACCGCCGAGGCCGGGGCGATGCAGAAGAAGGCCGACGCGTTCGCCCAGTACGGCGACGCGGCCGTGCTCCAGATGCTCGTCGAGGTACTGCCGGCGGTCGTGGCCAACGCGTCCGAGCCGCTGAGCGCCATCGACAAGCTGACGGTCATCTCCACGGACGGTGCGAGCCAGCTCTCGCGCACGGTCACCGACAACGTCGCGCAGGGCATGGAACTGCTGACGTCGACCACCGGGGTCGATATTGCCGCGCTGCTCAAGAGCCTCTCGCAGAAGACGAGTTCGACCGACCCGGCCAAGGCCGGGGCCGGGACGGTCAAGTCGTCGGAGAGCAACAAGAAGATCGAGATAGGCGGCTGACGGTCCATCAGTCAGGGGTTCGTGAGGGGCGTGTGAGGGGCCGGCCGGGCCGTTGTCCGGCCGGCCCCTCTTACGTCATCTGCCGGCTCCGCTGAACACAACTCGCGCCTCGCCCGTATCAAGGGGCCGGACTCCGTAATCCCCCACAGGAGGCGACGAGTTGAGTCACAGGCGAATATCCAAGGGCAAGGCCGTTCTCGCGGGAGCCGGGGCGGTGGGCGTCGCGGCAGCGGCCATCCTGCTGCCGAACGCCAACGCGTCACAGTCCGGCACGGACGACGGTGCGGGCGGCGGCGCGGGACAGAACCCGAGAACGGTCAGTGCCGCGTCGGCACCGGAACTCGTCGCGCGGCTGTCCTCACAGCTCGGCGAGGACTACGCGGGGGCGTACTACGACGCGCAGAAGAAGCAGCTCGTGGTGAACGTCGCGGACGGCGCCGACAGCGGTGAGTCGACCCGGCAGGTGCGCGCCTCCGGCGCCGTGGCGAGAAGCGTGAGCAACAGCATGGGCGAACTCCGGTCCGCCACCGGCACGTTGACCCGGGACGCCACCATCCCCGGCACCGCGTGGGCCGTCGACCCCCGGACCAACCAGGTCCTGGTCACCGCCGACACCACGGTCACCGGCGAGCGCTGGGACACCCTGGAGTCGACCGTCCGCTCGCTGGGCGACGGCGTGGCCCGCATCCAGAAGTCGGCGGGCGAGTTCAAACCGTTCCTGGAGGGCGGCGACGCCATCTTCGGCGGTGGCGCCCGCTGTTCGCTCGGCTTCAACGTCACCACGCAGGACGGCACGCCCGGATTCCTCACCGCCGGTCACTGCGGTGTGGCGGCCGAGCAGTGGTCGGAGGAGCAGAACGGCGCGGCCGTCGGTACCGTCCAGGCCGCGACGTTCCCCGGCGACGGGGACTTCGCGCTCCTCACCTACGACGACCCGGCCACCGAAGCGCCCAGCGAGGTGGACCTCGGCGACGGGCAGACCCTGCCGATCGGGCAGGCGGGCGAAGCCGCCGTGGGCCTGGAGGTCGTCCGGATGGGCAGCACCACCGGTCTCGCCGACGGTTCTGTCACCGGGCTCAACGCCACCGTGAACTACGCGGAGGGTTCCGTCAGCGGTCTCATCCAGACCAACGTCTGCGCGGAGCCCGGCGACAGCGGCGGCCCGCTGTTCACGGCGGACGGCACCGCGATCGGCCTGACGTCGGGCGGCAGCGGTGACTGCACGTCGGGCGGCGAGACCTTCTTCCAGCCGGTGACGACGGCGCTGACCGCGGTGGGCGCGGAGATCGGCGCGGGCGGCGCGGGTGCGGGTGACGCCGGTGGCGACGCGGGTGGCGCGGCCGACGACGCCGGTGCCGGAGCTGCTGACAACGGCATCGGCATCGGCAACGGAAGCGACAACGGCAACGACGGCGTAGAGGTCGGGCGCGACCACTGACCGCCGAAGCTCTCCCCGATCGCCGGACGGGCCGGCTGTGAAGCAGCCCGTCCGGCGATCCAGGATCCGGTCCTAGCGCCAGGGCCCCGTGACCGCGAACGTCTTCCCCGGCGTGTAGGAGTTCACATACATCGTGTCGCCGTCCGGTGCGAACGTGACCCCCGCGAACTCACCCCACTCAGGCTCCTCCGGCGTCCCGATGTTCTCCGCGCCGCGCGCCATCTCGTACAGCTCGCCGTGCCGCGTCAGCCCGTACACGTGCTGCGCGCCGCCGCCGTCCTCGCACACCATCAGGCCGCCGCTGGGCGCGAGACAGATGTTGTCGGGGGACTCGCCCGGCAGCTGGATGTCGGTGTCCGGGCCGAAGGCGATCACCAGCGTGAGCCGGCGCCGCTGCGGTTCGTACTTCCACACCTGACCGTAGTGGTCGGCCGCCGAGCCCTCCGCGCTCTTCGCGAAGCTCGACACGAAGTACACGGACCGGTCGCCCCAGTAGCAGCCCTCCAGCTTCTGGGCGTGCGTGATGCCCTTCTTGCCGAAGTCCTGGAGCCGGATGGGCGTCTCCTTCGCCTGTGTGTCGGGCACGGGCACCCACTCGACACGGTCGAAGCTCGCGCCCGGCTCCTGGATGACCGACAGGTCGGGTACACCAGGGACGCGCATGGCCTCCAGCGTGCCTCCCGCGCGCAGTGACCCCAGGCCGCCGAGCGGCTTCTCGGGCAGGAAGCGGTAGAAGAGGCCGAAGGGCCTGTCGAACGCGTCCTCCGTCTCGTACACGACGCCGGTACGCGGGTCGATCGCGATGGCCTCGTGCTGGAAGCGGCCCATCGCCTTCAGCGGTACGGCGCCGGTACGGTGCGGATCGGCGCCGTCGACCTCGAAGATGAAGCCGTGGTCCTTGGTGTAGCCGTTGGTGCCGGCCTTGTCCTCGGTCTCCTCGCAGGTGAGCCAGGTGCCCCAAGGGGACGGCCCGCCCGCGCAGTTGACGGCGGTGCCGGCGATGGCGACGCGCTCGCCGAGTACGTTGCCCCGCCCGTCCAGTTCGAGCGCCGTACAGCCACCCTTGCCCATCGGGTCGTACGTCAGACCCTCGACGGTCGGGACGCCGATCCTGGCGTTGGCCCTGTTCTCGTGGTTGCGGACCAGATGGACTCGGCCGCGGCGGCCGGCGAAGGCCGCCATGCCGTCGGGATTGCTGGGGACTTCGCCCTCGCCCGAACGGAGCTCGTCGCCCGTTCTGGACAGGACGCGGTAACGGAAACCCTTGGGCAGATCGAGCAGGCCGTCCGGGTCGGGTACGAGCGGGCCGTAGCCGCTGCGCCCCATTTCCTGTGCGACAGCGGTGCCGGCGAAAAGCTCCGACACCGCTCCGGTGAACGCGATTCCGGCGACCGATGCTGCTCCGGTGGCCAGGACCTGACGTCGTGTTGCGGACATGAGGCAACTCCCTGTTGGCGGACAGGAGACGTGACCCGCACGTGTGTATCACGGGTGTCGTGCACACGTGAACCGTGCGGGCCACTGGGCCTTATGTGTCGCCTGGTATGTCCTGAGAGATCAGCGGTTCAGCGGAACCGCGGATCCGAGCTTCAGGCCAGCGACGCGGTGAGCGTGATGCTCGTGCCCGCGAGCGCCTGGCTGACCGGGCAGTTGACCTTCGCGTCCTCGGCGGCCTTGACGAAGCCCGCCTCGTCCAGACCCTCGACCTCGCCCTGCACGGTGATGTGCACGCCGGTGATGCCGGTGCCGGGCACCAGCGTGACCTCGGCCTGGGTGGTCAGCTTGGTCGGCGGGGTGCCGGCCTTGCTGAGACCGTTGGACAGGGCCATCGAGAAGCAGCTGGAGTGGGCGGCGGCGATCAGCTCTTCCGGGCTGGTCTTGCCGTTCGCCTGCTCGGCGCGGGAGGCCCAGGAAACCGGCTGCTCGGCGATGCCGGAGGAGTCGAAGGTGACGACGCCACCGCCCTTGAGGAGGTCGCCTTCCCAGACGGTGTGTGCCTGGCGCGTGGTAGCCATGGTGATGGGAACCCTTCTGTATCGGGCACGCGAGAGCCGATCGATCGCACCTCGCGCACCGCACATCGTTACGGCTCCGAACTTACTCGGCGAGCAGGCCCTTTGCGTCGCGTGCCAGCGCTGTGAGACGTGAGATCGCGCGGAAGTACTTCTTCCGGTAACCGCCGTTCAGCATCTCGTCGCTGAAAAGCCGGTCGAAGGGGAGTCCCGAGGCGAGGACCGGTATCTCCCGGTCGTACAGCCGGTCGGCGAGCACGACGAGCCGCAGGGCCGTCGACTGGTCGGGCACCGGGCCCACGTCCGTGAAGCAGGCCACTCGCAGACCCTCCGTCAGCGCGCCGTAGCGGCTGGGATGGACGGTGGCGAGGTGGGCGAGGAGAGCGGGGAAGTCGTCGAGGCTGGCGGCCTCGGTGGCGTGCGCGGCACGCGTCACCTCCTCGGTGGTGAGCGGGGCGGGGGCCTCGGGCAGTCCCCGGTGCCGGTAGTCCTCGCCGTCGATACGCAGCGGGCGGAAGCGCGCGGAGAGCCCCTGGATCTCCCGCATGAAGTCCGCGGCGGCGAAGCGGCCCTCGCCGAGCTTGCCGGGGAGCGTGTTGGAGGTCGCGGCGAGCGCCACGCCCGCCTCCACGAGGCGGCTCAGCAGGCTCGATACGAGGACGGTGTCGCCCGGGTCGTCCAGCTCGAACTCGTCGATGCAGAGCAGCCGGTGGTCGCCGAGGGTCCGTACGGTCTGCTGGAAACCGAGCGCGCCGACGAGGTTCGTCAGCTCCACGAAGGTGCCGAACGCCTTCTGCTCGGGGGCGGCGGGGGTGGCGTGCCAGAGCGAGGCGAGGAGATGGGTCTTGCCGACGCCGTAACCGCCGTCGAGATAGACGCCGCGCGGGCCGGGGCGGGCCGCCTCGGGCTTCTTGGCGAACCAGCGGCGCTTGCCCTGCCGGGCGTCCGCGTCCGCGCCGCCGAGCCCGGCGGCGAACGTGCTCAGTACGGTGACCGCCTCGGCCTGGCTGGGCTGGTTCGGGTCGGGGGCGTACGTGGCGAACCGTACCGAGTCGAAGCGCGGCGGCGGCACCATCTCGCCGACCAGCCGCTCGGCGGCGACCCGCGGCTCCCGCGCGCAGAGGGAGAGGGGACCGGGGCGCGGCCCGGTCGCGGGAGTGGAGGTGGACGCCGGTTCGGCGGGGGAGGCTGACACGGTGCCCAACTGTAAAGCGTGCGGGGGGCGGGTTCCTCGCCACGGCGACGGGGCTCGGCATGGCGGTCGGGCTCGCGGGTCGTTCGCCCTCGCCCTCGCCCTCGCCCTCGTCCGCGTCAGCCGCCCGTCGCGTCGGCCGGGAGACTGTGTCCACGAGGCCGAGGTGGGGGAGCCGACGCGACAGCGAGGCGTGGCGCTGATCGTATGTACCCCGCGCGGGACCGGCGCGCGGGTCTCGCGGCGCACAACCGCGTGCGACCGCGCATGTCAGACTGCTGCGCATGCGACGCCTGTTCCCCGTGACCGATCAGACCGCACCCGCACCCGCACCGGCACCCGCGCCCACACCCGCACCCGCACCCGCCGTCCGCCCCGAGGACCCGGCAGCCCCGGCAGACCTCGCGGACCGCGAATGGGCGCTGGACGAGCTGGCCGAGGCGTACGCGTACCCCGACCCCGTCGAAGGTGCCTGGCTGCGCGCCAACATGGTCTCCACGCTCGACGGTGCCGCCCAGCACGACGGCCGTTCGCAGGCCATCTCGTCCGACGCCGACATGCGGATCTTCGGCACCCTGCGAGGGCTCGCGGATGTCGTCCTCGTCGGTGCTGAAACGGTTCGCCTGGAGGGCTACCGCCCCGCCCGCGCCCGCGATGCCTTCGCCGCGCGGCGCGTCGCCGCCGGGCAGTCGCCCGCGCCCGCCATCGCCGTCGTGAGCGCGAGCCTGAACCTGGACTTCTCGCTTCCGCTCTTCACCTCACCCCTCGTGCCGACCCTGATCCTGACCGGCGCCGCCGCCTCCCCCGACCGGATCCGCGACGCCGAGAAGGCGGGCGCGCGGGTGATCGTCGCCGGGGACGGGCCCGGCGTCGAGCCCGACCGGGCGGTCACGGCCCTGGCGGAGATGGGCCTGGTGCGGCAGCTCACCGAGGGCGGCCCCCGGCTGCTCGGCCAGTTCGCGGCGGCAGGCGTCCTGGACGAACTCTGCCTGACCGTCTCCCCCCTGCTCACCGTCGGCAGCGCGCAGCGCATCACCGGCGGACCGGCGCTGCCGGACCCGGAACGCTTCGCCTTGGCGGCCGTACTGGAGGAGGCCGGGTTCCTTTTCACCCGATACCGTCGGATCTGACATTGGGCGGAATTTGCCGTTCCGCTTAGCTCCCGCTGGGCACACTTACTCACGCAGGCTCACGCACACTCACGCAGACCCCGTGCGGACACGGGGAAGGACGGTTTCCGCAGCGGGCCTCACCGGCCCCTGAACGACGAAGGGCGCCTGTCGTGTTCACAAGCGTATTGATGATCGAGAAGCCCCTGTCGTCCGTGGACGTCGAATTCGTCACCACGCTCCACGGCGCCGAGGACGTCTCCTTCATCCTGCTCATGCAGCCCCGCGGTGACCAGGCGGACGCGCTGCTGCGCGCCATCGACGACGTGGCGTTCGGGGAGCTGAAGGAAGCCGGCCGCGAGGGCGACGAGCCCGAGGGGGCCGAGGCCCGCGGTCCGGCCGAGCGGGCGCTCGCCCACTCGCTGGCCGTCCTGCGGGCGGCGGGCCGTCAGGCCACCGGACTGGTGGTCGAGAATCACCCGCTGGACCACCTCAAGTCCGTCGTCGAGGAGGCCGCGGCCGACGAGGTGATCGTGCTCACCGAGCCCCATTACGTGGAGGAGTTCTTCCACCGTGACTGGGCCTCGCGCGCACGCCACAAGGTCGGCGTACCGGTGCTCAAGCTTTTCGCGCACGGTGCCGAGGACGACGAGCTGTCT
>NZ_JARJHW010000115.1:0-23671 GCF_040560175.1 Streptomyces panacea | reverse complement strand
ATGTGTATAAGAGACAGCCGCCCCTCACCTCCACCCTCCCCGTACTCCAGGACACCCTCGCCCTGCTCGTCGGCGGCGCCGAACCGCTGACCCGCCACCTGGAGGTCGAGACGTACACCTGGCAGGCGCTCCCGCCCGAGCTGCGCCCCCGCTCACGCGGCCGACTCGCCGAGGGCATCGCCGCCGAACTGACGCTGGCCCGCGACCTCCTGGTCGACCTGGGTCTCAAGGAGCTGCCATGACCGCCGACCCCAACCCCGACAAGACCCCGGAGCCGACGCCGGCGAAGGCCGCACCGGCCGACGACCCCGCCGCGCGGCCCACGCCCCTCCTCGTCCTTGACGTCGTCGGACTCACGCCCCGGCTCCTGGCCCACATGCCGAACCTCAAGAAGCTGGCCGCCGCCGGCTCGCAGAGCCCGCTGACCACCGTGCTGCCCGCCGTCACGTGCAGCGCGCAGTCCACGTTCCTCACCGGCACCCTGCCGTCCGAGCACGGCATCGTCGGCAACGGCTGGTACTTCCGCGAACTGGGCGACGTCCTGCTCTGGCGCCAGCACAACGGACTGGTCTCCGGCGACAAGCTCTGGGACGCGGCCCGCCGCGCGTACCCCGGCTACACCGTCGCCAACATCTGCTGGTGGTACGCGATGGGCGCCGACACCGACTACACCGTCACGCCCCGCCCCGTGTACTACGCCGACGGCCGCAAGGAACCCGACTGCTACACCCGGCCGCCCGCCCTGCACGACGAACTGCACGACAAGCTCGGCACGTTCCCCCTCTTCCACTTCTGGGGCCCCGGCGCCGACCTCGTCTCCTCGCAGTGGATCATCGACGCCACCCGCCACATCATCGACACCCGCCACCCCGACCTGGCGCTCTGCTACCTCCCGCACCTGGACTACGACCTCCAGCGCTTCGGCCCCGACGACCCCCGCTCCCACCAGGCGGCCCGCGACCTCGACGCGGCGGTCGGCCCGCTGCTGGACGACGCGCGCCGTGAGGGCCGTACCGTCGTCGCCCTCTCCGAGTACGGCATCACCAACGTCTCCCGGCCCGTCGACATCAACCGGGCCCTGCGCCGCGCCGGACTGCTCGAAGTCCACACCCAGGACGGCATGGAGTATCTGGACCCGATGGCGTCGCGCGCCTTCGCCGTCTCCGACCACCAGATCTCGCACATCTACGTGCGCCGCCCCGAGGACCTGGACGCGACCCGCGAGGCGCTGAAGGACCTCAAGGGCATCGAGGAGATCCTGGACGACGAGGGCAAGAAGAACTACGGCCTCGACCACCCGCGCTCCGGCGAACTGGTGGCCGTCGCCGAACCCGACGCCTGGTTCACGTACTACTACTGGCTCGACGACGCCAAGGCGCCCGACTTCGCCCAGCTGGTCGAGATCCACCGCAAGCCGGGCTACGACCCCGTCGAGCTGTTCATGGACCCCCTCGACCCGTACGTGAAGGTCAAGGCGGCCAAGGCCATCGCCCGCAAGAAGCTCGGCATGCGCTACCGGCTCGCGGTCGTCCCCCTGGACCCCTCACCCATCCGCGGCAGCCACGGCCGCCTCCCGTCGAGCGACGCCGAAGGCCCGCTCATCCTCTGCTCCACCCCCGAAGCCGTCACCGGCCGTACGCAGGCCACCGACGTGAAATCCCTGCTCCTCACTCTCGCAGGACTGCACTGATCTAAGGAGTCCCACGCATGAGCCGCAAGAAGTCAGTCGACCCGGAGCTCGCAGCCAAGCTCAGCCGGCGCAACATGCTGGGTGTGGCCGCGGGCACCGGTGCCGCCGCCATCCTCGGCCTCTCGGCGGCCACCCCCGCCGCCGCCGGCGAGCGTGGCCGCGGTCACGGTCACGGCAAGACCGAGCCCGTCCTCACCCCGGGCCACCTCGGCATCCAGCTCTACTCGCTGCGTGACAAGGTCAACTCGCTGGGCTTCGCGAAGGTCTTCGAGGAGCTGGAGCGCTTCGGCTACGACGAGATCGAGTACGCGGGCTACAGCCAGGGCAACGCGGGCGCCATCACCATCCCCCAGCTCCGCAAGCTGGCCCGGAACCACGGTCTGCGTCCGATCGGCAGCCACGTCAACTACGCCGACGACAACAACCCCGACGCGTACAGCTTCGCCCAGAATCTGGAGAAGGTGCTGGACGACGCCCAGGCGCTCGGCCTCGAGCACATAGGCACCGCGTCGGGCCCCTTCCGCCACGGCAACACCGTCGACGCCTGGAAGCGGGCCGCCGACGACTTCAACACCTACGGCGCCGCCGCCCGCAAGCGCGGCATGAAGTTCTACCAGCACAACCACGCCGAGGAGTTCTCCTTCGCGAGCGACCAGCCGGGCGTCCGCCTCTACGACGTCCTGCTCGCGGAGACCGACCCCAAGCTCGTCTATCTGGAGATGGACATCTACTGGGCGTTCGCCGCCAAGCACCGCTTCAGCCAGACCGGTGACGGCAGGCCCGCGCCGCTGGACCCGCTGAAGTACGTGCTCAAGCAGCCCGACCGCTACCCCCTCTTCCACGTCAAGGACGGCGTGAAGAACGAGGAGGCGCGCGACGGCTACGACATGGTCGACGTCGGCGACGGCGACATCGACTACAAGAAGTTCATCTCGGCCGTGAACAAGACCCACAACGGCCGCAAGACCCACCACTGGCAGGCGGAGCACGACAACCCGGTCGACTCCCTCCTGTTCGCCGAGAAGTCGGCGGACCACCTGCACTCGCTGCGCGAGAGGCGCGGCCACCACTAGGAACAAGAACGGCGGCTCCCCGTACGGCTGTTGGCCGTACGGGGAGCCGCCGTATGTGCGTCAGCGGCTCTCCGGCCCGCTCAGGCGTCCTCCCGGCCGATCGGATTCGGATTGGGCTGGATCTTCTTGATGTCGGGCCTGCCCGGCGCCTTGAGGAAGACCGCCAGGCACGCCGAGAACAGTCCGACGGCACCCGCGATGACGAACGCGGTGTTGTAACCCCAGTTGTCCACCACGACGCCGCCCACACCGGCACCGACCAGGCCGGAGATGAGCTTGGAGCTGTAGACCATGCCGTAGTTCGACGCGTTGTTGTTCTCGCCGAAGTAGTCCGCCGTCATGGCCGCGAACAGCGGGAAGATCGCGCCACCGCCGAAGCCGGAGATCATCGAGCAGACCAGGAACAGCGGCATGTTGCCGATCGACCCGGAGGCCAGCACGCCGAACTGCGAGAGGCCCAGGACGATACAGACGAAGATCAGTGTGTAGCGGCGACCGTACTTGTCGGATATCCAGCCGATGACGCCGCGTCCCGTGCCGTTCACGATGGCCTTCAGCGACATGGCCGTGGCCACGATCCCGCCGGCGAAGCCCATTTCCTTGCCGAACGGCACCTGCATCGCGATACCGAAGATGTTGATGCCCGCCGTGCAGAGCAGGCAGAACCACATCATCCACAGGACCGGGACCCGTGCCGCCTCCTTCGGTGTGTACTGCTTGACGGCCGGCGGGTTCTTCTCCAGCGCGCGCCGGATCCTCGGGTCCTCGGAGACCTTCAGCGGGTCCGCGCCCTCGGGCCACCAGAACTTCGGCGGGTCCTTGAAGAACCAGCCCGAGACCGCGACCATCACACAGCAGATCACGCCCACGAAGACGAGCACGCCCTGGTAGTTGCTCAGGTCCATGTACGTGCTGAACAGGAAGACGAAGGGCACCGAACCGTAGGCGAAACCGCCGTTGACGAGGCCGGTCTTGCCTCCCTTGCGCTCCGGATACCACTTGCCGACCATGTTCACGCAGGTCGCGTAGACGAGACCCGCGCCGATACCGCTGAACATACCGAAGCCGATGTACGCCACGATCACGTGCGGCGCGTAGGCGAGGGAGAGATATCCCAGCAGCGTGCCGAGCGAGCCGAGCATCATCGCGTAGCGGGCGGGCAGCCTGCCGCTCTCCCGGAGCTGCCCCGCGGGGAAGGCCACGGCCGCCTGGAAGAAGATCCAGACACCCATCAGCCAGAAGATGTGCCCGCTGCTCCACATGTGTGCCGTGTGGAGTGTGTCCTCGGCCGAGGTGAACGCGTACTCCGAGGAGCTGATCCCCATCATGCCGATCCATGGGAAGAGCACCATCGTCCACCGTGGACGGCCCATGATCTGCCGGTCGGACTGCCCGATGCGGTAGATACGGCCGTTCCGGTCCGCCACCTCCCTGTAGGGGACGGATGCGGAGATGTCAGTTGTCGCCATTGTCGATCGAACCCCTTGCGTCGAAGAAGTCAGGCCAGCGCCCCCTGTCCGTTCTCTTCGTGCGGGGGGCCTGCGATGAGCGGAATCCACAGGCCCCCTGGGTCGCACCGTCAGCTCATCCGGCGCCTCCCCACAGACCTCCGACGGTCGCGGCGCTCACAGCAGCCCCGCCGCCCTTGCCCAGCGGTACTTCGCGCCGAGCACCTCGACCGGCTTCTCCGTGGTGTACGGGTACGCCACGACGCCCCGCTCGTAGAGGTACTGGCACGCGGCCTCCACCTCGACGTCGCCCGCCAGCGACGCCACCACCGGCTTCTCGATGCCGCGTTCCTTGAACTCGGCCACCACCCGCGCCGTCAGCTCGGCGAAGACCATCGGCGGGGTGACGATCGTGTGCCAGTAGCCCAGGACCAGGGAGTGGATCCGGGGATCCTCCAACCCGAGCCGGATCGTGGCCTCGTACGTCGACGGCGGTTCGCCGCCGGTGATGTCCACCGGGTTGCCCGCCGCCCCGAAGGGCGGGATGAAGGCGCGGAACGCCTCGTCCAGGTCCGGCGGGATCTCCATCAGCGACAGGCCGTTGTCCACGATCGCGTCCGACAGCAGCACACCCGAGCCGCCGGCGCCCGTGATGATCACGACGTTGTCGCCCTTGGGGGTGGGGAGTACGGGCAGTCCGCGCGCGTACTCCAGCATCTCGCTCAGCCCCGGCGCCCTGATGACCCCGGACTGTCGCAGGATGTCCTCGTACACCGCGTCGTCGCCCGCCAGGGCCCCCGTGTGCGAGCCCGCCGCCTTCGCGCCGGCCGCCGTACGCCCGGCCTTGAGGACCACGACCGGCTTCTTGGGCACGGTGGCGCGCGCCGCGGCCACGAAGGCGCGGCCGTCCTTGAGGTCCTCCAGGTGCATCGCGATGCAGTCGGTGTTGTCGTCCTCACCGAACCAGGTCAGCAGGTCGTCCTCGTCGAGGTCCGACTTGTTGCCGAGCCCGACGATGGCCGACACACCCGTCCGGGTGGTCCTCGCGAAGCCGAGGATCGCCATCCCGATGCCGCCGGACTGCGAGGTCAGCGCCACGCCGCCCTTGACGTCGTACGGGGTGCAGAAGGTCGCGCAGAGATCCTGCCAGGTGGAGTAGTAGCCGTAGATGTTCGGCCCCAGCAGCCTGATCCCGTTCTCCTCGGCGATCGTCACGATCCGCTGCTGGAGTTCGTGCTCGCCGGTCTCCGCGAAACCGGAGGGGATCAGGACGGCGTTGGGGATGTTCTTGCGTCCGACCTCTTCGAGCGCCCCCGCGACGAACTTCGCGGGAATCGCGAATATCGCCACATCAGGCTCACCGGGAACATCCATCACGCTCTTGTACGCCTTGCGGCCGAGTATGTCATCGGCTTTGGGGTTGACCGGATAGATCTCGCCGGCGAAACCTCCGTCGATGAGGTTCCGCATGACCGAATTACCGATCTTGCCGTCCTCGTTGGAAGCACCGATCACCGCCACCGAACGCGGCTCCATGAGCCGCCGCATGGAGACCAGGATCTCCTCGCGCGAGTAGGTGCGCCGGGCGACCGGCACCTCGTCGGTGAGCAGGATCCGTACGTCGGCCGCCATGACCCCGTTCTCGGAGGCGAAGACCGGGTTGAGGTCCACCTCCGCGATGCCGGGGAAGTCGGCCGCCAACTGCGAGACCCGCACGACGAGATCGGCCAGCGCGTCACGGTCGACGGCCGCGCCGCCCCGTACGCCGCGCAGGATCTCGGCGGCCCGGATACCGTCCAGCATGGACAGCGCGTCGTCCTTGGTGGCCGGCGCGAGCCGGAAGGTGACGTCCTTCAGCACCTCCACCAGGACACCGCCGAGGCCGAAGGCCACGACCTTGCCGAAGGTGGGGTCGGTGACGGTCCCGATCAGGATCTCGGTGCCCGCGGGCACCATCTGCTGCACCTGGACGCCGAGGATCCGCGCCTTCGGGTCGTACTTCCGCGCGTTGGAGACGATCGTGGTGAACGCGGACCGCACGTCGGCCGCCGACGTGACGCCGATCCGCACGCCGCCCGCGTCCGTCTTGTGCAGGATCTCCGGCGAGACGATCTTCATCGCGACCGGGAATCCGAGCCGGGCGGCCACGGCCACGGCGTCGTCCGCCGACTCCGCGAGCGCCTCACCCGGTGTCGGGATGCCGTACGCGTCCGTCACCGCCTTGCCCTCGGGCGCGGTGAGGGAGGTACGTCCCTGTGCGAGCGCGGCCTTGATGATCGCGTCGACGTTGTCCTTGTCGGGCTTGAACGTATCGCTGTCCGACACTAGATGACTCCGTTCGTCTTCAGCAGGCGCAGTTCCTCGTCGCCGAGACCCAGTTCGCCGACGTACACCTCCGCGTTGTGCTCACCGAGCAGCGGAGACGCTGTGATGGTCACGGGGGAGTCGGAGAGCTTCAGCGGGCTCCCGACCGTGGTGAAGGTGCCGCGCTGCGGGTGCTCGACCTCGACGACCATGTCGTTGGCCGCGAGCGAGGCGTCCTCGATGATCTCCTTGGTGGAGAGGATCGGGCCGCACGGGATGTTGTGCGCGTTGAGCTTCTCCAGCACTTCCCACTTGGGGATCGTCGAGGTCCACTCCTCGATGAGCTGGAACATCTTGCCCAGCTTGGTGAGGCGGGCCTCGGGGGTCGCCCAGTCCGGGTCGTCGGCCAGTTCGGGCCGGCCGATCAGCGCGCTGACGGGCTTCCAGCCGACCGGCTGCACGATCACGTACACGTAGTCGTTGGGGCCGCCGGGCGCGCACTTGACGGCCCAGCCGGGCTGGCCGCCGCCGCTCGCGTTGCCCGAGCGCGGTACCGCGTCGCCGAAGTCCTCGTTCGGGTACTCGGCCAACGGGCCGTGCGACAGGCGCTGTTGGTCACGGAGCTTGACCCGGCAGAGGTTGAGCACCGCGTGCTGCATCGCGACGTTCACGCGCTGCCCGCGCCCGGTGGCGGTCCGCTGGTAGAGCGCGGCCAGGATGGCGGCCACCGCGTGCATGCCGGTGCCGGAGTCGCCTATCTGGGAGCCCGTCGCCAGCGGCGGACCGTCCTCGAAGCCGGTGGTCGACATCGAGCCGCCCATCGCCTGCGCGACGACCTCGTACGCCTTGAAGTTGGTGTACGGGCCTTCGCCGAAGCCCTTGATCGAGGCGTACACGATCTTCGGGTTGATCTCCTGGATCTTCTCCCAGGTGAATCCCATCCGGTCGACCGCGCCGGGGCCGAAGTTCTCGACCATCACGTCGGAGCGGCGGATGAGTTCGGTCAGGATCTCCTTGCCGCGCTCGGTCTTGGTGTTGAGCGTGACGCTGCGCTTGTTGCAGTTGAGCATCGTGAAGTACAGCGAGTCGACATCGGGGATGTCGCGCAACTGCTTACGGGTGATGTCGCCCGTCGGCGCCTCCACCTTCACCACGTCGGCGCCGAGCCAGGCGAGGATCTGGGTGGCCGAGGGGCCGGACTGCACATGCGTCATGTCGAGGACACGGACGCCGCTCAGGGCCTGGGGGCTCGTGTCGGGGGAGTTCTCCGGGGCTTCGAGAGCCTGGGTCATCATGGCCTCCCTTACTTGTACATGGTCTGGTTCATGGTTCCGGGGGCGTACGCGTCGGGGTCGACCCAGACGTTGATCAGCGAGGGCAGCCCCGACTCGCGGGCCCGCTGGAGCGCGGGCGCGATGTCGGCCGGGTCCCTGACCTCTTCGCCGTAACCGCCCAGCATCTGGGCGAACTTGTCGTAGTGGACGTCGCCGAGGGTGTTGCCGATCCGCTCGCGCTCGTCGCCGTACTTGGCCTTCTGGCCGTAACGGATCTGGTTCATCGACGAGTTGTTGCCGACGATGCCGACGAACGGCAGGTTGTAGCGCACCAGCGTCTCGAAGTCCCAGCCCGTCAGCGAGAAGGCGCCGTCGCCGAAGAGCGCCACGACCTCCTTGTCCGGCCGTGCCTTCTTCGCCGCGAGGACGAAGGGGACACCGACGCCGAGCGTGCCGAGCGGGCCCGGGTCCATCCAGTGGCCCGGCGACTTGGGCTGTACGACCTGACCGGAGAAGGTGACGATGTCGCCGCCGTCGCCGATGTAGATCGAGTCCTCGGTGAGGAAGTCGTTGATCTCGCTGACCAGCCGGTAGGGGTGGATCGGCGAGCTGTCCTTCTTGAGATTCGGCAGCCGCTTCTCGATCGCGGTCTGCTCGGCGGCGCGCAGCTCCTCCAGCCACGCCTTGCGCTTGACGGAGCCGCCGTTGATCCGCCCGCTCGCCGCCTCGGTGACCGACTTCAGGATCAGACCGGCGTCGCCGACGATGCCGAGGTCGATGTCGCGGTTCTTGCCGACCGTCCGGTAGTCGAGGTCGATCTG
This sequence comes from Streptomyces panacea, assembly GCF_040560175.1. Taxonomy (NCBI): domain Bacteria; kingdom Bacillati; phylum Actinomycetota; class Actinomycetes; order Kitasatosporales; family Streptomycetaceae; genus Streptomyces; species Streptomyces panacea. The sequence continues at coordinate 15,061 of NZ_JARJHW010000115.1, read as the reverse complement.
GACGACCGTCGCGTTGGGCGAGAGCCGCTTGCCGTAACCCATCCGGAAGTCGAAGGGGGTGCCGACGATGATGATGAGGTCGGCGTTGGTGAAGGCGTAGCGGCGGGAGAGCTGGAAGTGGTGCGGGTCGCCGGGAGGCAGGGTGCCTCGCCCCGCGCCGTTCATGTAGGCGGGTACGTTCAGCGTCCGTACGAGTTCGATGGCGTCGTCCGTGGCCCGGGTGGTCCACACCTGGCTGCCGAGCAGGATCGCCGGCTTCTCGGCACGCACCAGCAGGTCGGCGAGCTTCTCGATGGCCGCGGGGTCACCGGCCGAACGGGTCGAGGCCCGGTACTGACCGGCCTTGGGCACGCGTGCTTTGTCGGCCGGGACCTTCGCGTCGAGGACATCGCGCGGAATCTCCAGGAAGGACGGGCCGGGAGCGCCGTTGTAGCACTCGCGGAAGGCCATGGAGACCATGTCGGCCGCGCGGGCCGTGTCGGGGACGGTCGCCGCGAACTTGGTGATCGGCGTCATCATGTCCACGTGCGGCAGGTCCTGGAGCGAACCCATCTTGTGCTGGGTGAGCGCGCCCTGGCCGCCGATGAGCAGCATGGGTGACTCGGCACGGAACGCGTTGGCGACACCGGTGACGGCGTCGGTCGTGCCCGGTCCGGCGGTGACGACGGCGCAGCCGGGCTTGCCGGTGATGCGCGCGTAACCGTCGGCGGCGTGGGCGGCGACCTGCTCGTGACGTACGTCGACGACTTCGATGCCCTCGTCGACGCAGCCGTCGTAGATGTCGATGATGTGGCCGCCACAGAGTGTGTAGATGACCTCGACACCTTCTGCCTTGAGTGCCTTGGCGACCAGATGACCACCGGATATGAGTTCCTGGCTGTCGTCGGGCATGAGGTTGTCCTGTCCCTTCGTAGGGGAGCTCGGGGGGCTCTTGGGGGTGCTCCCGAGTGCTCCCGCGATGGATTGCATACAGTCGACGAATACTGTATGAAGCTTGTTATCCCGCATTCGGTGGGTGGTGTCCAGGGGGCGTGCGGCACTTTCATTCCTTTCTGTTGCAGTGGGAGCCGGCATGGATCTGTACGAGCACCAAGCACGAGACCTGTTCGCGGAGTACGGCATCGCCGTGCCGGAGGCCGAAACCGTCGAGTTCGCGAGGGAGGCCACGTTCGCGGCCGAACGGCTCGGCGGCCGGGTCGTCGTCAAGGCACAGGTGAAGACCGGAGGCCGGGGCAAGGCCGGCGGGGTGAAGCTCGCGGCCGACCCGGCAGCGGCGGAACTGACCGCGCGCCAGATCCTCGGGATGGACATCAAGGGCCACACCGTCCGCAAGGTGATGCTGGCCCAACCGGTGGACATCGAGACCGAGTTCTACGTCAGCTATGTGCTCGACCGCGCCGCGGGGACCTTCCTCGCGATCGCGTCCGCCGAAGGCGGCATGGACATCGAGGAGGTGGCGGCGACCCGCCCCGAGGCGGTGGCGCGGATCCCCGTCGACCCGGCCGAGGGCGTCACGGCGGCCAAGGCTGCGGAGATCGCGGCCGCGGCCCAACTGCCGCCGGAGACCGCCCCCGTACTCGAATCGCTCTGGCAGGTCCTGGTCCGCGAGGACGCCCTGCTGGTCGAGGTCAACCCCCTCGTCAGGACCGGGGAGGGCCGCATCCTCGCACTTGACGGGAAAGTGACCCTGGACGACAACGCCCAGTTCCGCCAGAGCCGTTGGGGCGACGACCAGCAGGACCCGGGCGCCGACCCGCTGGAGGTCGCGGCGGCCGCCAAGGGCCTCAACTACGTCAAGCTCGACGGCGAGGTCGGCATCATCGGCAACGGCGCGGGGCTCGTCATGTCGACCCTCGACGTCGTCGCCGGCTGCGGCGCCCGCCCCGCCAACTTCCTCGACATCGGGGGCGGCGCCTCGGCCCAGGTCATGGCCGACGGACTCTCCGTCATCCTGTCCGACCCCGACGTCAAGTCCGTGTTCGTCAACGTCTTCGGCGGGATCACCGCCTGTGACGCCGTCGCCGACGGCATCGTCCAGGCCCTGGAATCCGTCCGGTTGACCAAACCGCTCGTCGTACGCCTCGACGGCAACAACGCCGCCAAGGGCCGCGCCATCCTCGCCGACCGTGCGCATCCGCTCGTGGAGCAGGTCACGACCATGGACGGCGCCGCGCGCCAGTCCGCCGTACTCGCGAACGCCGGATAACACCGGACAGCCACGGACAGCCACGGACAACGCGGACAACGCGGACAACGGAGAAGTGGGAGAAGAGACCATGGCGATTTTCCTGACCAAGGAGAGCAAGGTCCTCGTCCAGGGCATGACCGGTGCCGAGGGCATGAAGCACACCCGCCGCATGCTGGAGGCCGGGACCGACATCGTCGGCGGCGTCAACCCGCGCAAGGCCGGCAAGAGCGTCGACTTCGACGGCCGGGCGGTCCCCGTCTTCGGCTCCGTCGCCGACGGCATCGCGGCGACCGGCGCGGACGTCACCGTCGTCTTCGTGCCACCGCCGTTCGCGAAGGCGGCGGTCGTGGAGGCCGTCGACGCGGGCATCGGCCTCGCGGTCGTCATCACCGAGGGCATTCCCGTTCATGACGCGGTCGTCTTCCAGGCGTACGCTGAGAAGAGCGACACCCGGATCATCGGGCCCAACTGCCCCGGTCTCATCAGCCCGGGACAGTCCAACGTCGGCATCATCCCGGCCGACATCGCCACCAAGCCCGGCAGAATCGGGCTCGTCTCCAAGTCGGGCACGCTGACGTACCAGTTGATGTACGAGCTGCGCGAGATCGGCTTCTCGTCGGCGGTCGGCATCGGGGGAGACCCCGTCGTCGGCACGACGCACATCGACTGCCTCGCCGCCTTCGAGGCCGACCCGGACACCGAACTCATCGTGCTCATCGGCGAGATCGGCGGCGACGCGGAGGAGCGGGCGGCGGCGTACATCGCCGACCACGTCTCCAAGCCGGTGGTCGGCTACATCGCCGGCTTCACGGCGCCCGAGGGCAAGACGATGGGCCACGCCGGAGCGATCGTCTCCGGCTCGTCGGGCACCGCGGAGGCGAAGAAGAAGGCGCTCGAAGCGGCGGGCGTACGCGTCGGCTCCACACCCTCGGAGACGGCGCGGCTCGTACTGGACAGGATCGCGATCAGCGCCTGAGCCGGACGGAGGCGCCGGTCCTCGACCACCGGCCGGCGCCGATTCTCGACCGCCGTCCTCGACCGCCGTCCTCGACCACCGGACGGACAACACCGTTGCGCCCTCGGTGGCCGGGCGGGCTCGACGAGCCCGCCCGGCGCCGGGGGCGGAGCCCATCGCACCACCGCCATACCGGACGACCCGTGCACCTCGTCCGGCAAACGCGCTCACGCGCCCCGCCCCCTTTCGAGCGGAGTAGAACCCATGGCACCCACCCTCATCCTGAAGCCGGGCACCGCCTGGTCCGACGCCTGGCAGCAGTGCCTCGCCGTCGCGCCCGAGGCCTTCCGGGACGACCACGTACTCAATCTCCGGTCCGCGTCCTGGCAGTCCGGTGGCCGTACCCTCCCCGCCTACAGCCCGGTCGACGGCAGCCCCGTCGTCGGCCCGCCACGGCTCGACGCCGCCGCCGCCCAGCAGGCCGTACGCGCCTCGCTCGACCAGCACCGCGCCTGGCGCCATGTCCCGCTCGCCGAGCGCCGCGCCCGCGTCGGCGCCACGCTCGACGCCCTGACCGAGCACCGCGAACTGCTCGCACTTCTCCTCGTCTGGGAGATCGGCAAACCCTGGCGGCTCGCCCGGGCCGACGTCGACCGGGCCATCGACGGTGTGCGCTGGTACGTGGACGGCGTCGAGCCCATGCTGGAGGGCCGCAGCCCGCTGGCGGGCCCGGTCTCCAACATCGCCAGCTGGAACTACCCGATGTCCGTCCTCGTCCACGCCATGCTGGTGCAGGCCCTCGCCGGCAACGCGGTGATCGCCAAGGCGCCCACCGACGGCGGCGTCGCTTGTCTCACCCTGGCCGCCGCCCTCGCCGCCCGCGAAGGGCTGCCGATCACCCTGGTCAGCGGCAGCGGCGGGGAACTCTCCGAGGCGCTGGTCCGCTCCCCGGAGATCGGCTGCGTCTCCTTCGTCGGAGGCCGCGACACCGGCGCCCGGATCGCCACCACCGTCGCCGACCTCGGGAAGCGCCACATCCTCGAACAGGAGGGGCTCAACACCTGGGGCATCTGGAACCACACCGACTGGGACGCGCTCACCGCCGTCATCCCCAAGCTGTTCGACTACGGCAAGCAGCGGTGCACCGCGTACCCCCGCTTCGTCGTCCAGCGCTCACTCTTCGCGGACTTCCTCGCGGCCTATCTGCCCGCCGTACGCTCCATCCGGCTGGGTCACCCCCTGGCCGTCGAGCACCCCGAGGACCCGCTGCCCGAACTGGACTTCGGCCCGCTCATCAACGCGGCCAAGGCCAAGGAACTGGACGACCAGGTCGCCGAGGCCATCGACCGCGGCGCGGTCCCCCTCCACCACGGATCGCTCGCGGACGGGCGTTTCCTGCCCGGCCAGGACACCTCCGCGTACCTCGCGCCGGTGACGCTCCTGAACCCGCCGCCGTCCTCGCCGCTGCACCACGCGGAGCCCTTCGGCCCGGTCGACACGATCGTCCTGGTCGACACCGAGGCGGAACTCCTCGCGGCGATGAACGCCTCCAACGGGGCGCTGGCCGCGACGCTGGCGACGGACGACCCGCAGACGTACGCGCGCCTCTCGCCCCAGATACGCGCGTTCAAGGTCGGCCACGGCCGGCCGCGCTCGCGCGGTGACCGCGACGAGCTGTTCGGCGGCTTCGGCTCCTCCTGGCGGGGCGCCTTCGTCGGCGGCGAACTGCTCGTCAAGGCGGTCACCAACGGCCCGGCCGGTGAGCGCCCTCCGGGCAACTTCCCGGACTACCACCTGATGCCGTGACGGTGAACCCGCCCCGGCCCTGAACCGGAATCGGCTGAGGTCGACCCGACCCCTCCTCAGCCGATTCCCCCAGGTCAGCGGGGTTGTCAGTACGCCGGTGTAGCGTCGGACCCATGAACTCGAACGATCTCGCCAACCTCGCGCACCTGCGGCGGGCACGGGATCTGATCGACCGGGAGTACGCGCGTCCGCTCGACGTGCCGACGATGGCCCGCCACGCGCTGATGTCGCCGGCCCACTTCTCCCGGCAGTTCCGCGCGGCCTACGGCGAGACGCCCTACAGCTACCTCATGACCCGCCGCATCGAGCGGGCCATGGCGCTGCTGCGCGCGGGCACGAGCGTGACGGACGCGTGCATGGCCGTGGGCTGTACGTCGCTCGGCTCGTTCAGTTCGCGCTTCACCGAGATCCTGGGGGAGACGCCGAGCGCGTACGCCGCCCGCGAGCACGGCGCCGTCGCGGCGATGCCCGCGTGCGTGGCGAAGGTGCGCACCCGCCCGACCAGGGACGCACCGAGCAGGATCCGAGAAGCGGGCCGCGAGAGCGCCGCCTAGCGTTGGTCCCATGACCATCGCACTCCAGTACAGCCACATCACCGTCAACGACCCGGACGAGGCGCTCGCCTTCTACCGTGACGCCCTCGGCCTCGAAGTACGCAACGACGTCGCCTCGGGCGGCTTCCGCTGGGTCACCCTCGGCAGCCCGGACCAGCCCGGCCTTGAGATCGTCCTCTCGGAACCGCACGCCGGCCGTTCCCAGGCCGACGGCGACGCCCTCCAGGAACTGCTCACCAAGGGCGTCCTCACGATGGCCGTCTTCCGCACCGACGACCTGGACGCCACCTTCGAGCGGGTCCGGGCCTCCGGCGCCGAGGTGCTCCAGGAGCCCATCGACCAGCCCTGGGGCCCACGAGACTGCGCGTTCCGCGACCCCTCGGGCAACATGGTCCGGATCTCGCAGGAGCCGAAGGAGTAGCCCCGGCGAGCCGGGGCCCACGGCGCCGTGGAAGGCCGTCCGTGCGCCCCGGACCACGGGATATGTGGGTGAAGACCACCCCCGAGCCCTGGTATCGTTCACTACGTCGCCCGGCGGAAACGCCGAGGTTCGACCACTCGTCCGGGTGGCGGAATGGCAGACGCGCTAGCTTGAGGTGCTAGTGCCCTTTATCGGGCGTGGGGGTTCAAGTCCCCCCTCGGACACTCAGTGAAAACCCCAGTTGATCTGGGGTTTTTCTGTTTTCCGCCCGTCTGGCGCAGGCCCCGGGCCCTCAAGATTCACCCCGGCCCCCTGAACCGCGGGACCGTGGGACCGCGGTGCTGACGGTGTGTGCGGGAACAGGTGCGGGTCGAGGGTGAGTTCGATCCGCACCTGTCCGCGTCCTGCGGTGTGGTTACCGTCGGCCACCGCCCGTCACGTTGCTCGGGGCGCGGGCCGCCGCCGGGCCGCCCGTGATCACGAAGCCCGATCCCGGCTGGGTGACGATGTTGCCTTCCGCCGAGTCGGTGATGGTCACGTTCGACAGGGTCGCGCCGCCGCGGGCGCCGCTCATCGCCAGGATGCCGGCGCCGTTGTTGGATTTGTCGATCTTGACGTTGTTGATCACGACGCCCGGCATGGTGCCGCCGCCCGTTTTGAACTGGATGCCGTCGTACGTCGAGTCGTAGATGTCGGTGTCCCGGATCGTGACGCCGGGGATGTCCCGGCTCGCCGCGAACAGGGTGATCGCACCGAACTCCTGGTCCTCGTTCCAGAAGGCGCCGCCCGTGCGGTGGAGGGCGTTGTTGGCGATCAGGGTCTGCCCGGAGAAGGGCAGGGGGTCGTGGTCGGTCGCCAGCATGATGCCCGGGTAGTTCGCCGTGTCGGAGACGATGTTGTTCTCGATCTTGTTGCCGTAGCCGCCGTAGACCGCGATGCCGGTGGCGCGCCAGGGCAGTTGGATCGTGTTGTTGGTGAACGAGTTGTCGTGCGCGACGTCGGCCGATGTGTCCTTGACGTACCGGTTGGCCCAGACCGCCAGGGAGTCGTCGCCGGTGGTGCGGAACGAGGAGTTGAACACCTTTGAGTTCCGCGTGCCGTTGGTGAAGTTGATGCCGTCGGCGTACGTGTTGCGGATCCGCATGCCGGTGAATTCGAGGCCGTCGGCGGGGCCCCAGAGGGACGGGATGTTGTCGTAGTCGCGGCCGACCCAGGCACCCACGTTGGCGTGCTCGATCCAGACGTTGGAGATCTTGGTGTTCTTGCCGAAGCGGCCGTTCAGGCCGACGCCGCCCTCGGCGTTGCCGTCGCCGCCGCGGATCCGGCCGGAGCCGAAGATCGCGATGTCGGAGATCTTGGTGTTGTCGTCGATGTCGAAGCCGAAGTTGCCCTCGTGCGGGTGGTTGATCCCGCCCGCGTTCTGCGGCTCGGTCAGGGTGTAGAGCTGTGAGTGCCACATACCCGCGCCGCGGATGGTGACGTTCTTGATGCCGATCTGGTTGAACTGCCCCTGGTTCAGCGGGTCGTCGGTCAGGATCTTCTTCTCCTGACGCCACTGGCCCGCCGGGATCCAGACGCACGCGATGTCGCCGTTCTGGTCGGCGGTGACCGCTGCCTGGATGGCGGTCGTGTCGTCGATCCCGTCGCCCGGCACCGCGCCGTAGTCCGTGATCGAGGTGCACTCGGCGGGCTTGGCCGCCGGAGCCGCCACCTGCTCCAGATCGATGAGGTCGATGTAGTAGAAGGACGCGCTGTCACCGGCGTCGCGCTGGAGCTTGAACTTGGTGCCCGCCGGATAGGTCGTGGACAGCAGCGAGTTGGCCTCGTCGAACAGCCTGCGGGCGTCGGCCTGAGGCGTGTTGGTCAGGGCCTCGGGGCCGTCCGTGTTCCCGTACAGCCAGCTGTGCTTCGAGGAGAGGTTCAGCTTCTTCACGAAGGTGTCGTTGGCGTACAGGCTGATGGTGGCCTCGGTGCCGCCGCCGTTCGGGGCGTCGGGGATCGAGTTGCGCACCACGATCGAGTTCGCCGGGTTGGTGGACGTGAACTCCACGAACTGGCCCGTGCTGCTCAGCCGTACCGACTTGCGCCCCGAGGACTCCGAGCCGAAGTTGGTGTGTCCGAAGGTGCGTACGGCGTCGGCCTCCACCAGGGTGCCCTGGTACCGGCCGGCCTCGGCCTCGTACTCGACGTACGGGACCGCCGCCCCTCGCCCGACCACGATCGAGCGGGAGAACGAGTTGTTCGTCTCGTTGGTCTCCGTCACGACATTGGTCGCGTCGGCGGTGGCCACGATGTTGGCGCCGCCGCTGGTGGCGGTCCAACTGCCGTTGACGCTCACGTTCGTTGTCGCGCCGGCCGCGATCGAGGGGGTGTTGGTGTTCAGCGTCGTGCCGCCCACCGCCACCCTGGTGACCGTGGTCGCGCCGGTCGCGGTGGTGCCGCGGTTCTGCACCGCCACGGTGAACGTGACCGAGGCCCCGACGGCGGGGTTCTGCGGCGTCGAGCCGACGCTCAGCACCTGGAGATCGGGGCCGGGGGCCTGTCCCACGACCAGCGAACCGGCCGCGGTGAAGCTGTTGTTGTCGTTGTCCTGCTCGACGATCGTGTCGGTCGGGTCCACCACCGCCGTCACCTTGTAGGTGCCCTCGGCGCGTTTGCCGGCGGCGACCTGGACGTTCGCGGAGGCGCCTGCGGCGAGGGCGCCGACGGCGGCGCTGCCGGCGACCGTTCCGCCGATGCTGACGTTGACGGTCGTCGGGCCGGACGCGGCCGTGCCGACGTTGCGCACCGTCGCGCTCACGGTGGTCGCGTCGGTCTCCACCGGGGCGGTGGGGGACCACGAGAGCGCGGTGACGGTGAGGTCCGGGTTGGGCGCGGGCCGCCCGACGACCTGGAGCTCGGCGACCTGGCCGCCCTGCGCGCCGGTGTTGGAGAAGATCTGGAGCTGCAGGTCGGCGACGCGCCCGGTGACCGGGATCCGTACCGAGTTCTGGTTCGTCGCCGGGTTGAAGCTGTAGTCGGCGCGCGCCTTGAGGGAGGTGAAGCCGGTGGCGCCCTGGGCGCGGCCGAGCACCTGGAGGTTCTGGGTACGGGTGCCCCACGCCGCGTCGGGGTTCAACTTGACCACGACGGAGGTGATGTCGGCCTCGGCCCCGAGCTTGACCGTCAGGTTCGACGGGTGCCCCGCGGACTCCCAGTACGTGTTGAGCTTGTCGTCGTTGGCGTTGGCCGCGACGAACGTGTGGATCGTGGAGGACGCCTCGATCGGCTTGCCGCGCGCCAGGTCGGTGCCGTCGTCACCGGGGTCGGGGTCGCCCGGGCCCTCGCCGGCGGGGCCGTAGATCTCGAACTCGGAGATCTGCGCCGCGGGCCAGCCCGTGTTGCCGGTGATGTTCAGCCGTACGTAACGGACGCCGCTGGACGGGAAGTCGATGGTGACGGTGTTCGCGGACGAGGGACTGAACAGCCGTCCCTGGGACGCGGAGAGGGTGCTGTAGCTGTTGCCGTCGGTGCTGCCCTGGACGCTGAGGGCCTGGGTGCGGGCCTCCCAGGTGGTCGGGAGCTTGAGCACCACCTGATCGACGGCGATGTTGGTGCCGAGGTCGATCCGGAGGGTCCCCGGGAACGCGTTGTTCGGACCCTCCCAGTACGACGCCTGGTTGCCGTCGGTGACGTTGGAGGCCGGATGGTTCCCCTCGGACCCGCTCGCCGACACGCTCTTGCCGGTCGACTGGTTGGGGCGCTCGGCCGCCGCGGCCGAGAGGGGGGTGAGCCCGACGGCGATCAGACCGGCCATGACGATGCCGGTGATCAGTCGCCAGGTGAGCTGTCTGGGTCTGAGCTGCTTCCGTGGCATGTGGTCCTCTGTTCAGTTGGAACGAGGGGGCAGGGTGGTGCGCTGCCATGAAGTTGCGAGAAGAGACTTAAGAAATTGAGCCACTTGCTTACTTTTTTGCGATTCACAGGTTGCAATCATGTCAACGGCTTGTCAACGGTTTTCGCACGAGTAACACGGGAGTTGTGCGGCGCACGGCGAACGCCCCCGCCGGCCACGGCGGGGGCGTCGGACGGTCCGTCAGAGGGCGGGAGTGGCGGGGCCCGGCAGGAGCGCCATGCGCTCCTGCTCCTCCGCGACGATCCGCCGGGCCAGCGACTGCTCCGAGATGTCGACCGCGTCGGGCGTGGACTCCGCGATGTCACTGTGCCGGGCGTACGCGTCGAAGAGGCGCTGCTTCGTGCCCAGCAGATGCAGCATCCGCTGGTCGACACTGTCGGCGGTCAGCAGCCGGTGGACCTGGACATGACGTATCTGTCCCATCCGGTGGGCGCGGGCGATGGCCTGCGTCTCCAGCGTGGGTTTGACCTGTGGCTCGCACAGGATGACCACGGACGCGGCCTGCAGATTGAGGCCGGTGCCGCCCGACTGGATCTGGCTGAGCAGGACCGCGTGCCCGGACGCCTCGGCGAAGCCGTCCACCAACTCCTGCCGCCGGGCGGCGGGCACCCGGCCGCTGAGCGGACCGAAGACGGTGGGCGGGGAGTCGACGGTGGAGGCAGGGCCCAGTGCCTCCTCCGCGGCCGTCAGCACATCGCGGAAGAAGGAGAAGACGACGACCTTCAGACCGTTCGACGCGGCGTCGGCGACGAGTTCACGCAGCCGCCGGAGCTTGGCCGACGTGGCCGGATCGGCGTACGCCGCGCGCCGCATGGCCATGAAGTTCCCGGCCGCCACGGCCTGCCGGTAGGCGGCGCGCGCGGCGGGGCTGAACTCCTCCCACTCGTCGACCTGTTGCAGCTCGGGCAGCTCGGTGAGGACATCCTGCTGATTGCGGCGCAGATACGCGGGCGCGACCGCCTTGCGGAAGATCTCGGAGCCGATGGCCGCGTCCCCGTCACGGATGCCGGGCAGCAGATCGGGCCGCAGATGGTGTACCAGATTGCGGAACTCGTCGACCCGGTTCTCCATCGGCGTCCCGGTCAGGAACAGGACGTGGTCCGTGCGCGCCGCCCAGCTCTCCACGGTCCGGGAGCGGCGGGTCTCGGGATTCTTCACATAGTGCGCCTCGTCCACGACGAGCATGCCGACCGTCACCTCGTCGGGGACGGCGAGGGAGCCGAGGACGTCGTACGTCGTGACCGCGACGTCCCCGTGCCGTGTCCACTGCCCCAGGGCCACCGACCGGTCCTGGCCGTGCACCCGGTACGCGCGCAGCGTGCTGCGGGACTCGATCTCGCGGATCCAGTTGATGACGACGCTGGCCGGGCAGACCACCAGGAAGTGGGTACGGCCTTCCGCCCTGAGGTGCGCGAGGGCTGCGATCGCCTGGATGGTCTTGCCCAGACCCATCTCGTCGCCCAGGATCACCCGGCGCTGGGCCAGCGCGAACCGGGCCCCGAACGCCTGGTAGCCACGGAGCGACACCCGCCGGTGGGTGTCGTCCAGCCGCTGCGTGCGGACGCGCTCCGAGATGTCTCCGGGCAGGAAGCCCTCGGCGGCGTCGACGTCCGGGCCGGCTTCGGAGAGTTCGGCCAGGAGGACGAGATAGTCGGCGGGCCGCACCTGGAAGTCGAGCCACGCCTCGTCCGCCGGGACGACGGGCCGCAGCAGATCCGTGGCCGCCTGTGCGAGCAGGAGCGGGATCTCGCGATCGGCGGCGTCGTCGAGGAACGCGTCGACCGACCGGACGGCCAACTGCGCCTGTTGTCTGCGCCGCTTGCCGGTGAGCAGCATGCGCAGCCGGTCGCCGGCCGGGCGCGCCGGGGGGAGCAGCGGGGCCAGTTCGGCGTCGATCCGCGCCGCGGCGGCGAGGGCGCGCGGGATGTCGGGTCCCGCGTTCACCATCCGGCTCAACGCGGTGACCAGGGCCGTGGCATGCGGATCGTCGATGTCGTCGGCGTCCACCCGGACGGCGACGTGCTCCTCCATCGCCTCCGCGATCCGCCGCGCGGCGGCGATGGCGTGACCCGCGCTCCGCGTGCCGATGCCGGGGATGCCGCGCAGCTCGTACGCCGTGGAGTCGAGTACCTTCCCGACATCCGCGTACCCGGCCTGTTCGAGCGTGCCCAGCCGGAGCCGGCCCTCGGTGACGTCGGCGAGCCGGGAGACGGGGATGCCCGCCAGCTCCCGGCGGACCAGGGCGTCGCGCAGCGGGGTGATGGCGCTCAGGACACCGCCCCGTACGTCGGCGTGATCGGCGGTCACCCGGCGCGCCGTGGCGAGAAGCCGGTCGGCGCGGTCGAGCACGGCGCGCGCGCCGCCGCCCACCGGCACCGGCTTCCCCTCAGGCCCCGCTCCGTCGCCCATGACGCCTCTCGTGGTCACCACATCCGTCGAAATCCGGTCGAGCGACATGATTCCACGGGGGTACGACATCGCCGGACGGCTGATTTCGGCGCGCCCGGCGATATCCGTTCGGTCGTGCGTGCGGGGTGGTGCGGTCGTGGACCGCGGCGCCCCGCCGTGAACTAGGCGGCCATGGTCCAGCGTTGGCTGGCGCCGCCGTCGCAGGTGCGCAGCTCCAGCCTCGTACCGTTGGCCGTTCCGCCGGCCGCCGGCGTCAGGCACTTGCCGGACGCGACGCCGACGACGCTGCCGTCCGCGTTGACGCGCCACTGCTGATTGGCCGTGCCGCGGCACTCCCAGATGATGACCGGGGTGCCGTCGGCCGTGGCGGCGCCGCTCGCGTCGAGGCAGCGGTCGCCGTACACGCGCAGTTCGTCGGAGGCCGTACGGGCCCACTGCTGGTTCGCCCTGCGGTGGCAGTCGTAGACGATCGTCCGCGCGCCCGTGGTCGTGACGGCGCCGTCGACGTCGAGGCAGCGGCCCGACTGGCTGTTGACGAGGGTGCCCTGACCGGGTGCCCCGAGCGGGATGAGGCTGCCGGGCACCGAGCGCAGGGCGTTGTACCAGACGGTCGCCATCTTGGCGTAGCCCCCGGCGTTGGGGTGCACGCCGTCGGCGAGGTCGGCCACCGTCAATGCCTTGTGCATGTCAACCAGATGGACGCGCGGACCCTTGCCGCCGACGATGCCGGGCAGCGCCGCGTTGAACGTCTTGACCCGGGCTTCGAGGTCGGGGCTCGACTCCGGCGTGATCGTCGCGACGAACAGCTCGATCCCCGGCTTCTGTTGGAGGATGCGGTCGATGAGGTCGGAGAGCCGGGCCGGGGCGTTCGCCAGGTCGTAGTTCTGGTTCACATCGTTCGTACCGATCTGGAGCATGATCGTGCGCGGGTCACTCGCGGCGAGCCAGCCGTCGATGTTCGAACGGAGCTGGTCGATGCGCCAGCCCGAGTGACCCTGGTGGTCGTGGTCGCCCAGCTCCGGCGGGCCGTTGAACTGGGAGCCGACGAAGTCGACGGTGTAGCCGCCGGTGGCGAGGTGCTGCCAGAGGTTGATGCGGTAGCCGCCGGGCACGTTGTGCCCGTGCGTGATCGAGTCGCCGAGAGGCATGATCCGCACGCCGCCGTTGGACTCCGCGGGGGCTACCGGTGCCGCGGGAGCGGCGGCGGCGGGTGCCTGGGTGAGTGTCATGAGTGCCGCCGTGACGGCGAACACCAGGAGGCTGAGGAGAGCTTGCGCACGGCGTGAGGCAGTTCTTCGCAAGGCAGGTCCTTCCTACGGGCCGCCGAGGAATGGGGGGTGCGCGTGGTGCGTCCGGTGGTACGTGCGCGCATGGAGGGAGGTGCGGGGGGAGAGTGGCGGCCATGTCGTGGATACCACCGGCCGGTGCCTTCGGCGAGGGATCGCGCAACGATGTCGGCCGAATGCCGCCTATCCGGCCACCGTTCGACGGCCTTCCGGCCAGGAACGAACGCGACCGTCGTGCGTGATCGGGCTTCCGGTACGGAGTCAGTCCTCGTACAGCAGCCGGTGCAGGAACCTGTTCGTGAACTTGCCCGCCGGGTCCAGGGAATCGCGCAGCCCCAGGAAGTCCGCCATGCGCGGGTAGCGACCACGCAGCTCGGCCGGCGCCGTCGTGAACACCTTGCCCCAGTGCGGCCGTGCGTCCAGACCCTCCAGTGCCGCTTCGAGCCGCGTGATCACCGGCACCACCGACGCCGTGTCCTTGACCCAGGTGAAGTGCAGCGCGACCGTGTCCCGGCCCTCGGCCGGGCTCAGCCACAGCTCGTCGGCGGCCACGGTGCGCATCTCGCAGACCTGGAGCACGGGCGCCATCACCGGCCCCAGCCCGGCCACCGCCCGCAGCGCCGCGACGGCGTGCCGGCGCGGCACCAGATACTCGGACTGGAGCTCCTCGCCGTTGCTGGGGGTGAACTCGGCCCGGAAGTGCGGCAGTCGGGCGTGCCACGGCCCCGGCACCCCGCGCTGCTCGGTGCAGTACGTCGCGGGCATGCCGGGCACGGGATGCATGGGCCCGGTCGCGGGTTCGGCCCAGGGGAAGTCCGGTTCGGGGGAGTCCGACGCGGGGGAGTCGAGGCGCTTCAGCCAGACCTGGCCGAAGCGCGGGGCGCTCCAGTCGGTGAACAGGCTCACGCTGTACGCCGCCGAGGTGATCGCGTCGAAGTGCTCCTCCAGCACGGCGAGCGGCAGCCCGGTGTGGACGAACTGCCGTACGTCGAAGGCCGGAACCAGGTCCAGGGTGAGCGAGGTGACCACCCCGAGGGCGCCGAGCGACACCACGGAACCGGCGAACCGGTCGGCGTCCCGCTCCCGGTCCAGCGTCAGCGAGTCGCCGTCCGCGGTGACCAGTTCCACGGTGCGTACGGCGGTCGCGAGCGAACCGGAGGCGTCACCGGACCCGTGCGTGCCGGTGGCGACCGACCCCGCCACCGAGATGTGCGGGAGGGACGCCATGGTGTGCAGGGCGAGACCCTGGACGTGCACCTTCCGGGCCAGCTCCGCGTACCGTACGCCGCCCGCGACACGGACCGTACCGGCGGCCGTGTCGACGTCCACGGTCCGGGGCAGCTCCGCGAGCGAGACCAGGGCGCCGTCGGTGTCGGCGATACGGTTGAACGAGTGCCCGCTGCCCAGTGCCCGCACGCGCGGGCTCCGCGCGACGAGCGCGCGCAGCTCGTCGAGCGTGGTCGGGCGGTGCACCCGGTCGGCGGAGAAGACGATGTTCCCCGCCCAGTTCGATCCCGCGCCGTCAGCCACTGGCCGCCCTCCTTCTT
>NZ_JARJHW010000114.1:0-23685 GCF_040560175.1 Streptomyces panacea | reverse complement strand
CCACCACCGAGACGGCGCCGTTCCCGGACCTCACCGACGTACGGGCCGCCACATGCACCGGCAGCAGGCTCAGCCCCCAGCCGCCCGCGGCCACCGCCCCCTCGATGACCCCGGCGTGCTCGGGCGCCAGCGCGAGCCGCAGTACGGCCCACCACCAGAGCCCGCCCAGAGCGAGAACGGGCAGAAGGATCCGTCGCCGTGCCATGGCCGCCTCCTCAGACCGACGCTAGACCGGCCCGCGTATCCGGCGAAAGGGCGCACGGGAGGCGCGCACCGCGCATCCGCGACCCTCGCCGCGGCACACCACGCGAGACACCCGCACCCGGCTCACGCGCCCTACGCGCTCTCCGCCTGGAACATCCACCGATGCTTCTCGAGATCGGCCGTCAGGCCGATCAGGATGTCCTGGGTGATCGGGTCGGGCTCGTCGGTCACGCCGATCCGCTCGCGCATGCGGACGATCACCGCGCTGAGGGCGTCCACCAGCGTCCGTACGGCGTCCGTGTCCTTGATCCAGCCGCTGGGGACGGTGCCGATCGCACTCTGCGCCGCGACCGTCGCCGCGCGGCCGTCCGGGGTCACGCCGATCGCCGAGGCCCGCTCCGCCACGGTGTCGGAGTGCTGCCGCGCCGTGGTGACGACCTCGTCGAGCTGGAGGTGTACGGACCGGAAGCGCGGCCCGACGATGTTCCAGTGCACCTGCTTGGCCACCAGTGAGAGATCGAGCAGATCCACGAGCGCGCCCTGCAGCGCCTCGCCGACCAGCTTCAGATCCGCCTCGGGCAGTGAGCTCTTGACGACAGACATGGGGCATCCTCCAGTTCCGTTCACACGTACGCCCACCATGGCACAAGACCCCAAAAGGATCATTTCGGGGAAATCGGTGAATTTCTGGAACCGGAGCGACGCCCTGCCGAGCGAAGCGGGCAAAGCAGAAGCCCCGGCCGGTCACTGGGACCGTCCGGGGCTCAGGCCTCGGTCACGCCGACGGATCAAGCGGCGACGACATCCACCGCTTCCGCAGGCGCCTTGATGGTCACCCGCTCCGTCGGCACACCTGCCACCGACGTCACGGAGACGGAATTGAGCATCGGGCGTACCGCCGCGGGCACCGGCTCACTGGCCGCTGCCGACGCGGCCAGCTCGGCCAACGACAGTTCGTCGCTCACTTCGCGCATGAGCTCGGACATCCGTACGTCAAGCGCGTCGCAGATAGCGGAGAGCAGCTCGGAAGAAGCCTCCTTCTGCCCCCGCTCCACCTCGGAGAGATAGCCGAGCGAGACTCGGGCGGACGAGGAGACTTCGCGCAGAGTACGGCCCTGGCGCTGGCGCTGCCGACGCAGTACGTCACCAAGCAGGCGACGGAGCAGAATCATCGGTGGCTCCCTCCTCGGACCGCGTAGCCGCAACCTTCTCGCCCCACCGTACCGCCTCGCGCTGCGGCCGTGCGGGGAGCGATGTCGTGTTCACTCAGGGCTGCAAACATCAAGTCCCCCCGTTCCGTTCCGTATCCTGTGTCCGCCTGTTCCCGGTCAGTTCGCCGGAGAGCAGTTCCAGCACGCTCCGTACACTCTCTCTACGGATTTCCGCCCGGTCACCGTTCAACCGCAGTGCGGCCACTTTCTCGGCGCCGTGCGGACCGCTCACAGCCACGTAGACGGTGCCCACGGGCTGCCCGTCCTGTGGCTCGGGACCCGCGACCCCGGTGGTCGCGATGCCCCAGCCGGCGGCCAGTACGTCCCGTACGCCGACGGCCATCTGCCGCGCGACCTCGGGATCCACCGCGCCCCGCTCGGCCAGAAGTGTCCCGTCCACACCGAGGACATCGCGCTTGAGGTCCGTCGCGTACGCCGTGACTCCCCCGCGAAGCACCCGGGAAGCGCCGGGGACGGAGGTCAGTTCCGCGGCCACCAGACCCCCGGTCAGTGATTCGGCCACCGCCAGCGTCGTTCCTCGCTGTACGAGCAGATCCAGCACCCGGGCCGCGACCTCCTTCAGGAGAACGTCGTCGGCGGCCGCATCCTTCCCCGCGGTCGGCACGGTCGTCCCCGCACCGTCCTGCGCGCCGAGCGTCCCGGTCGCCCCCAAGGTCACGAAGCGCGCTCCGCCCGGTCGCGCTCGGCCGCCAGGCCCGACCTCCGTAGGACGATCGCCTGGCGCACGTAGTCCAGGCCGGTCAGCACGGTCAGCACGACCGCGACCGCCATCACCCAGAACCGCAGCGTCGCCAGCGGCCCCGTCAGCGCCAGCACGTACATGCCGACCGCCGTGCCCTGCGCCAGCGTCTTCATCTTGCCGCCGCGGCTGGCCGGGATGACCCCGTGCCGGATCACCCAGAACCGCATCAGCGTGATCCCGAGCTCGCGGAAGAGGATGACCCCGGTCACCCACCACGGCAGATCCCCGAGCGCGGAGAGACTGATCAGCCCCGCCGCCATGATCGCCTTGTCGGCGATCGGGTCGGCGATCTTCCCGAAGTCGGTGACCAGGTTGTACGTACGGGCCAGATGGCCGTCGAAGATGTCGGTGATCATGGCCACGGCGAACGCGGCCCACGCCCAGGCGCGCCAGGCCGGGTCGTACCCGCCGTCCTGGAGCAGCAGCGCCACGAAGGCCGGTACGAGCACCAGCCGCATCATGGTGAGGATGTTGGCGATGTTCCACACGCTGGCCTGGTTGACGGCCGCAGCCCCCAGCTTGCCGCCGGGCGCCGGCCTACCCTGGCCGCCCTCGGCCGATGCCGGGACTCCGGTCATCTGGCTGCCTCCTCGCCGGGGCTCCGGGGCTCGTCCCCCGTGAAGCCGCAGTACTCCGCCACCAGGTCCACGCCCTCGGTGCCGACCACCTTTGCCTCGACCATACGACCGGGACGCAGCCCCTCGCCCGACGTGAAGATCACCTGGCCGTCGGTCTCGGGCGCCTGGTGGGCCGCCCGGCCCACGGCGGGCTCCTCGGCGTCGTCCGAGGAGTCGGAGACGGACTCCACGAGCACCGTCAGGGTCTCCCCCAGGCGCTCCTCGGCCCGCTGGGACGTCAGCTCGTCGGCCAGCCGCGACAGACGCGCCAGCCGCTCGGCCACGACGTCCTCGTCCAGCTTGTGCTTGTACGTCGCCGCCTCGGTGCCGTCCTCGTCCGAGTAGCCGAACACACCGATGGCGTCGAGCCGCGCGCCGGTGAGGAACCGTTCCAGCTCGGCGAAGTCCGCCTCGGTCTCGCCCGGGAAGCCCACGATGAAGTTGGAGCGCACACCCGCCTGCGGGGCCTTGCCCCGGATCGTCTCCAGCAGTTCCAGGAAGCGGTCGGTGTCACCGAAGCGGCGCATCGCGCGCAGTACGGAGGGCGCGGAGTGCTGGAAGGACAGATCGAAGTACGGGGCGACGCCCGGCGTGGACGTCAGGACGTCGATGAGCCCGGGGCGCATCTCGGCGGGCTGGAGGTAGCTGACCCGTACGCGCTCGATCCCGTCGACCGCCGCGAGTTCGGGCAGCAGCGTCTCCAGGAGGCGGATGTCGCCGAGGTCTTTTCCGTAGGAGGTGTTGTTCTCGGAGACGAGCATGACCTCCTTCACCCCCTGCTCGGCCAGCCAGCGCGTCTCACCCAGCACGTCGGAGGGACGGCGCGAGATGAAGGAGCCGCGGAAGGAGGGGATGGCACAGAAGGTGCAGCGCCGGTCGCAGCCGGAGGCCAGCTTCACGGAGGCGACGGGGCTGTTGTCGAGACGTCGGCGCAGCGGGGCGCGCGGACCGGAGGCCGGCGCGAGCCCCTGCGGCAGGTCCGCGGGAGCGGGGATGACCGCCTCGGTAGGAGGAGGCGTCGTCCCGCCGCCGTGTCCGGGCAGGGCCACACCGGTGGCGCCCTGGCGGTCGGCCGGGCTCAGCGGGAGCAGCTTGCGCCGGTCGCGGGGTGTGTGCGAGGCGTGGATACCGCCGTTGAGGATGGTCTGGAGGCGGTCCGAGATGTCGGCGTAGTCGTCGAATCCGAGTACGCCGTCCGCTTCGGGGAGCGACTCCGCGAGTTCCTTGCCGTAGCGCTCGGCCATGCAGCCGACGGCGACGACGGCCTGGGTTCTGCCGTGATCCTTCAGATCGTTGGCTTCCAGCAGGGCATCGACGGAGTCCTTCTTGGCGGCTTCGACGAAGCCGCAGGTGTTGACGACGGCGACGTCCGCGTCGGCGGCTTCCTCGACGAGCTCCCAGCCGTCCGCTGCCAAGCGGCCTGCAAGCTCCTCCGAGTCCACCTCGTTACGGGCGCAGCCAAGCGTGACAAGGGCGACGGTACGGCGTTCGGGCATGGGCTCAAGACTACTTTGTCCTGGCCGCCCTCCTGCCGTGCAGGGTTGGCCGGCCCCTCCGGGGGCCGGGGGCCGCTCCCCGGCAGCCCCCGCGCGCCTCCCGGCGACCACTCCCCCGATGCCTGCCGGCGCCCGCGGATCCCGCCCGGCGCCGGCCGCGGCGTCAGCCCGCCTCGGGGTCACCCTTCGTGTACGACGGCCGCTCGACCTGGCCGGGCTTGAAGTCCTCGTCGACCTGCTTGCCGTTGACGAAGATGTCGATCACCCCGGCGTTGCCGAGGATGAAGTCGATCTGCTCGTCGTCCTGGAAGGTCTTGGACTCGCCCTTGAGGAGCAGTCCGTCGAAGATCAGTTCACCGTTGGGGGACTTGGCGGAGATCCAGCTCTTGTCCTCGACCGCGGAGAGCTTGACGGTCACCTTGTCGGCGGGGGCCGCGGCGATGGCGCTGTCGGACGGGTCGGGCTTCGGGTCGGCGGGCTTCGTGGTGCTCGGCTCGGAGGTCGTCTTCTCGGGCGCCGGGCCTTCGGCGATCTGCTTGCCCTGGCCCTCCTCCTCGGCACCGTTGAACATGGTGAAGCCGACGAAGCCGATCACCGCGACGATCGCGGCGACCATGGCCGCCGTCCAGTTGGGACGGCGGCGCTCCGGGCGGATGCGCTCCGCCTCGAACAGCGGGGCCGCGGGCGTCGGCGCCGGGCGCCCGCCGTGCTCGGAGTCGTACTGCCCGACGAGGGGCTCGGGGTCGATCCCGACGGAGTGCGCGAGCATGCGGATGTGGCCGCGCGCGTAGACGTCGCCGCCGCAGCGCGAGAAGTCGTCCTGCTCGATCGCTTGCACGATGGGAACGCGCACCCGCGTGGAGGCGCTGACCTCTTCGACGGTCAGACCGGCGGCGGCGCGTGCTTGCTGGAGGACGTGACCGACCGAAGGCTTGTCCTCTTCGGTCGCGGGCCGCTCGTCCTCAGCGGGGTCGACGGCGGAAGGCTGGTCGTCTTCGGGGGAGTTGCCGATGGACACGGGAGTGCCTTTCGAGCGTGTAGCCACCTGCTGGATGTTCAGTCTATGGGTGGTACGAAAGGGTGGGGCAACCGGGCGGACGCACTTTGTACGCCATCTGAATGGCCGGACGGCGTGTCGGCGGGACACCGAGGTGTCTCTCTCTCCACGTTGACGTCCGACCGGGGGAAAGGGTTGCTCCAGGTATCCCTCGGATCGCTTCAGGTTCCGTCAATTTCCGTCAGCTCCTTCGGGAGCGGGCCCACCGCGGATGACGGCGAGAACCCCGTCCAGCTCGTCTGCCTTCACCAGCACATCACGCGCCTTGGAACCCTCGCTCGGACCGACGATGTTCCGCGATTCCATCAGATCCATGAGCCTGCCCGCTTTGGCGAAACCCACGCGCAACTTGCGCTGAAGCATGGATGTCGAACCGAACTGTGTGGAGACCACCAACTCGGCCGCCTGGCACAGCAGATCGAGATCGTCGCCGATGTCCTCGTCGATCTGCTTCTTCTTGGCCGTGCCGACGACGACGTCCTCCCGGAAGACCGGCGCCATCTGGTCCTTGCAGTGCTGGACGACAGCCGCGACCTCGTCCTCCGTAACGAAGGCGCCCTGCATACGGGTCGGCTTGCTGGCGCCCATGGGGAGGAACAGCCCGTCGCCCTTGCCGATCAGCTTCTCGGCGCCCGGCTGGTCGAGGATGACCCGGCTGTCGGCGAGCGAGGAGGTCGCGAAGGCGAGCCGGGAGGGCACATTCGCCTTGATCAGACCAGTGACGACATCGACCGAGGGGCGCTGGGTGGCGAGCACCAGATGGATACCGGCGGCGCGGGCCAACTGGGTGATGCGGACGATCGCGTCCTCGACGTCGCGCGGCGCGACCATCATCAGGTCGGCCAGCTCGTCCACGATCACGAGCAGATACGGATAGGGCGTCAGCTCGCGCTCACTGCCCGCGGGGGCCTTGACCTTGCCCTTGCGTACGGCCTGGTTGAAATCGTCGATGTGGCGGTAGCCGTACGCCGCGAGGTCGTCGTACCGCAGATCCATCTCCCGCACGACCCACTGGAGCGCCTCGGCGGCCCGCTTGGGGTTGGTGATGATGGGCGTGATCAGGTGCGGGATGCCCTCGTACGCAGTGAGCTCGACCCGCTTGGGGTCGACGAGGACCATCCGGACGTCCTCCGGGGTCGCCCTGACCATCACCGAGGTGATCAGACAGTTGATGCAGGAGGACTTGCCGGATCCGGTGGCGCCGGCGACCAGCAGGTGCGGCATCTTGGAGAGGTTGGCCATCTCGTAGCCGCCCTCGACGTTCTTGCCGAGCGCGACGAGCATCGGGTGGTCGTCCTCGGCGGCGTCGGCGAGCCGCAGGACGTCGCCGAGGTTGACCATCTCCCGGTCGGAGTTCGGGATCTCGATACCGACGGCGGACTTGCCGGGGATGGGGCTGATGATCCGGACGTCGGGGCTGGCCACGGCGTAGGCGATGTTCTTGGTGAGCGCGGTGATGCGCTCGACCTTCACGGCCGGGCCGAGCTGGACCTCGTAGCGGGTGACGGTCGGCCCCCGGGTGAAGCCGGTGACGGTCGCGTCGACCTTGAACTCCATGAAGACGTTGGTCAGTGAGTCGACGACCACGTCGTTGGCGGCGCTGCGGGTCTTGCCAGGGCCGCCCCGTTCCAGCAGGTCCAGGGAGGGCAGGGAGTAGGTGATGTCGCCGGCGAGCTGAAGCTGCTCGGCGCGCGGAGGCAGCGGTCGGTCCTGCGCGGGTGGGGTCTTGGTCAGGTCGGCCACGGCGCCGGACGGCGACTGCGCCGCGGCGTCACGTGGCTCCGGCTCGCGCGCCGTGGGCACGGAGCGCTCCCCCGGCCCGGACGCCGACCCCGCGCCCGACCGGCTGCCGACCCCGCGCGTACGTTCCCCCGGCCGCGCCCTCGCCGCGTCCCGCGTGCGGTCGGCCGAGACGCCCTGGGTGAGGTCGGCGACGATCGGCGAGGGCGGCATCCCGTTGAGTACGGCTCCGTCCAGCGCGGCGGCGGCCGCCGCGGCCACGTCGACGGCGTCCATGGGCCGGTCGTGGCCGGGCTGCACCGACTGCCTTCGTGGGCGCCGGCGGCGGACCAGCGCCTCGGCCTCGGCCTGGTCGGGGTCGTAGTCCTCGGGCGCCGTGCCGCGCCGCGCCGTCGAGCGGCGCACCGGTGCGGGCAGGGCCTCACGCCACTGGTCGTCGTAGCGTTCGTCGTCGCTGTCGTACTCGTGCTCCAGGTACTCGTCGTCGCGGTCGGCCCGGGCGGGATCGAGGATGCCGAGCCGGACAGCGAGCTGCCGCAGCCGCTGCGGGATGGCGTTGACGGGCGTCGCCGTGACGACGAGCAGCCCGAAGACGGTGAGCAGGACCAGCATCGGTACGGCGAGCACCTCGCCCATGGCGAAGATCAGCGGCATGGAGGCGGACCAGCCGATGAGTCCGCCGGCGTCCTGCATCGCCTCCGTACCCGCGTCCCGGCCCGGGGAGCCGCAGGCGATGTGCACGAGCCCGAGGACGCCGATCACCAGCGCGGAGAGGCCGATGACGATGCGTCCGTTGGCCTCGGGCCGCTGCGGATAGAGGATCAGCCGGACGGCGACGGCACCCAGCAGTATCGGGACGAGCAGGTCGAGCCGGCCGAAGGCACCGGTGATCAGCATCTCGACGAGATCACCGACCGGGCCTCGCAGATTCGACCACGTACCGGCGGCGACGATCAGGCCGAGCGCGAGCAGCAGCAGCGCGACGCCGTCCTTGCGGTGCGCCGGGTCGAGCCCCTTCGCGCCCCGCCCTATACCGCGGAACATCGCGCCGACCGCGTGCGCGAGACCCAGCCAGAGGGCGCGTACGAGGCGGTAGACGCCGTTCGTCGGGGAGGGGGCGGGCTTGGGTGCCGGTTTGGCCGCGGACTTCTTCGCGGGAGCCTTCTTGGCCGGTGCCTTCTTCGTGGGTGCTGACTTCTTCGCCGCGGCCTTGACGGCGGGGGCCGCCTTCTTCGCGGCACCGCTCGGACGGCCGGCACGCGGTTTCGCGGTGCCCGCCGTGCCCTGGGAACCCTTGCCGGACGTACGTGAGGCCATGGGGGTGAGGTTACCGGTGTGAACCGCGACGGACACGTGTGCCCACTGCTTCACCCGTTCGTGTCGCCAGCCGTCGGCCGGAAACTGACGCGCTCTCAGCCCCCTTGGGGCCGGACCTCGGGACAGACCGGAACGGGCCGCCCACGGGCCTGTTGCAGCCCGGGACGTACCCGGTCAGTTCGGTGAGGGAAGCGGGGAGCCGCCTCCGCTGCCCGGCTCCAGGGCGTCAAGCGCCCGGCGGAGCCCGGTCAGTTTGCGCTCCAGATGTGCGGCCGTGGCGACGGCCACCGCGTCGGCGGACTCGTCGTCCAACTGCTTGGAGAGCGCTTCGGCCTGCTCCTCGACCGCGGCGAGTCTGGCGGACAGCTCGGCCAGGAGACCCGTCGGTTCCTTGACCTCGCCCGCTCCCGCGAGTTGAAGTCTGAGCAGTTCGGCCTGCTCCTTCAACTGACAGTTCTTCATGTACAGCTCGACGAAGACGGAGACCTTCGCACGCAGCACCCACGGGTCGAACGGCTTGGAGATGTAGTCCACCGCGCCGGCGGCGTAGCCCCGGAAGGTGTGGTGCGGACCGTGGTTGATGGCCGTGAGGAAGATGATCGGGATGTCCCGCGTCCGCTCACGCCTCTTGATGTGCGCGGCGGTCTCGAAACCGTCCATCCCCGGCATCTGGACGTCCAGCAGAATGACCGCGAAGTCGTCCGTCAGCAGCGCCTTGAGCGCTTCCTCCCCGGACGATGCCCGCACCAGCGTCTGATCGAGCGCGGAGAGAATGGCCTCCAACGCGAGCAGATTCTCCGGCCGGTCATCGACCAGGAGGATCTTGGCCTTCTGCACCATGGCCCGCCCTCCTCGCCCCGGCTGTGCACCGGGCGCCGCCCCAGGGGACGACTCCCTTACGCCGTCCGTCCTTGTGCCGGTCATGGTAGCCGCACCCCGCCTGTCGCCACACCCTGTCACCGCGATGTCACTGTGCACGTAGCAAAAACGTCACAGGAGCTCGGAAAGTTCCCCGATTACCTGTGGCCCACACCTGATCGGCCACAAGAACTCACCTTCTCCCACAGGTTCGCACAGCCGCCGGTCACTTCTGAAGCCACTCCCCGCATCACTTCTGTGTCACTTCTGATGCATCCACTGCTCCATCACTGACAGAAGGTGATCGGGATCGACCGGCTTTGTCACATAGTCAGATGCGCCCGAGTCGATCGCCTTCTCCCGGTCACCCTTCATCGCCTTCGCGGTGAGCGCGATGATCGGCAGCCCGGCGAACTGCGGCATCCTACGGATGGCCGTCGTCGTCGCGTATCCGTCCATCTCCGGCATCATGATGTCCATCAGCACCAGCGTCACGTCGTCGTGCTGCTCCAACACCTCGATACCCTCACGGCCGTTCTCGGCGTACAGCACCGACAGACCGTGCTGTTCGAGGACGCTGGTCAGCGCGAAGACGTTGCGGATGTCGTCGTCCACGATCAGCACCTTCTCTCCGCCGAACGAGAACGTACGCCGCTCCTCCGGAGCGTCCTGCGCGTCCGCAGCCCAGGACTCGTCCGCCCCCGAACCACCCGACGACCGCAGGCCGTTGGCCGTGCCCGCGGAGCCGTTCCCGGTGCCCGGCGACCCGGCCGACGGGCCCCCTGAGCGCCCGGTCGGCGAGTTCAGCTGCTCGGGACCGCCCAGGGCCTTGCGGCGGCGCCGGAACAGCGCGGCGGGCCCCGTACGGGCCTCCGAGGGGGCCGCGGGCCGGTCCAGCCGCGCCTGCTCCGGCGACAGCGCCGCGGAGTCGCTGTTGCCGCGCTGCGGGTCGATGCCCGGAGTCAGCTGCGGGTAGCCCTGCGGGGGCAGTTCACTGGCGTGCAGCGGCAGGTACAGCGTGAACGTCGAACCGCGGCCCGGCTCGCTCGCCGCGTGGATCTCGCCGCCGAGCAGCCGGGCGATCTCCCGGCTGATGGACAGGCCCAGACCCGTACCTCCGTACTTACGGCTCGTCGTACCGTCCGCCTGCTTGAACGCCTCGAAGATCACCCGCATCTTGCTCGCCGCGATCCCGATACCGGTGTCGGTGACCGAGAAGGCGATCAGATCGGCGTCCGCGTCACGCAGCGAACCGGCCTCCAGCAGCTGTTCCCTGATCGCGTTGGGCACATCCGCCCCGGCGGGCCGGATCACCAGCTCCACGGCGCCCGTGTCGGTGAACTTCACCGCGTTGGACAGCAGGTTGCGCAGCACCTGGAGCAGCCGCTGCTCGTCGGTGTGCAGCGTCGCCGGCAGCTCCGGCGAGACCCGTACGGAGAAATCGAGCCCCTTCTCCGCCGTCAGCGGCCGGAACGTCGCCTCGACATAGTCGACGAGCTGTACGAGCGCGATCCGCGTCGGGCTGACGTCCATCTTGCCCGCTTCGACCTTCGACAGATCGAGGATGTCGTTGATGAGCTGGAGCAGGTCCGAGCCCGCGCCGTGGATCGTCTCGGCGAACTCCACCTGCTTCGGAGAGAGATTCATCTCCGCGTTGTCCGCGAGCAGCTTCGCCAGGATCAGCAGCGAGTTCAGCGGCGTACGCAACTCGTGCGACATGTTCGCCAGGAACTCGGACTTGTAGCGCATCGACACCGCGAGCTGCTCGGCGCGCTCCTCCAGCACCTGCCGCGCCTCTTCGATCTCGGTGTTCTTCACCTCGATGTCGCGGTTCTGACGGGCCAGCAGCTCCGCCTTCTCCTCCAGCTCCGCGTTGGAGGACTGGAGGGCCTTCTGCCGGTTCTCCAGCTCCGCCGAGCGCTCCCGCAGCTGCTCGGTCAGCTCCTGCGACTGCTTGAGCAGCACCTCGGTCTTGGTGTTGACGCTGATGGTGTTGACGCTCGTCGCGATCATCTCGGCGATCTGGTTGAGGAAGTCGCGCTGGATCTGGGTGAAGGGCTGGAACGACGCCAGCTCGATCACGCCGAGGACCTTGCCCTCGAACAGCACCGGCAGCACGATCACGTACGCCGGTGACGCCTCGCCGAGCCCCGAGGAGATCTTGAGATAGCCCGGCGGCACGTTGACCTGGATCGTGCGCTTCTCCTCGGCGGCCGTACCGATGAGGGTCTCGCCGGGCCGGAAGGAAGTCGGCATCGAACCGGCCGAGTAGCCGTAACTGCCGCGCATGCACAGCTCGTACGAGCCGTCGCGCCCGCCGGCCGTCCCCAGCTCGGAGACGGTGCCGGTCGGCATGGCGAGGAAGAACGCGCCGTGCTGCGCCGCGACCACCGGCGTCAGCTCGCTCATGATCAACGACGCCACGTCGTCCAGGTCCCGGCGGCCCTGCATCAGACCGGAGATACGGGCCAGGTTGCCCTTGAGCCAGTCCTGCTCCTCGTTGGCGAGGGTGGTGTCGCGCAGGTTGGCGATCATGGTGTTGATGTTGTCCTGGAGGACCTGGATCTCGCCCGCCGCGTCGACGTCGATCTTCAGATTCAGATCGCCGCGGGTCACCGCGGTGGCGACGGCCGCGATCGCCCGCACCTGACGGGTCAGGTTGCCGGCCATCTCGTTCACCGACTCGGTGAGGTCGCGCCAGGTGCCGTCGACGTCCCTGACCCGGGCCTGGCCGCCCAACTGCCCGTCCGTGCCCACCTCGCGGGCCACCCGAGTGACCTGATCGGCGAACGAGGAGAGCTGGTCGACCATCGTGTTGATGGTGTTCTTCAGCTCCAGAATCTCACCGCGGGCGTCGATGTCGATCTTCTTGGTGAGATCGCCCTTCGCGATGGCGGTGGTGACCGTGGCGATCTGGCGCACCTGGCCCGTCAGGTTGGACGCCATCGAGTTCACCGACTCGGTCAGGTCCTTCCACGTCCCGGAGACACCCGGGACGCGCGCCTGGCCGCCCAACTCGCCCTCGGTGCCCACCTCGCGGGCCACCCGCGTCACCTCGTCGGCGAACGAGGACAGCGTCGTCACCATGATGTTGACGGTGTCGGCGAGTTCGGCGACCTCGCCGCGCGCCTCGACGGTGACCTTCTTGGTGAGGTCGCCGTTGGCGACGGCCGACGAGACCCGCGAGATGTTCCGCACCTGACTGGTGAGGTTGTTGGCCATCGTGTTGACGTTGTCGCTGAGGTCCTTCCAGATGCCGGTGACGCCACGCACCCGCGCCTGGCCGCCGAGGATGCCCTCGGTGCCCACCTCGCGGGCCACCCGGGTCACCTCGTCGGCGAAGTTCGACAACTGGTCGACCATCGTGTTGACGGTCGTGACGAGGTCGAGGATCTCGCCCTTGGCGTCGACGGTGATCTTCTTCGACAGGTCGCCCTTGGCGACGGCCGTCGTGACCTGGGCGATCTGCCGCACCTGGTCCGTCAGATTGCCCGCCATGAAGTTGACGGACTGGGTGAGGTCCTTCCAGGTGCCCGAGACACCCTGCACCTCGGCCTGACCGCCGAGCATGCCCTCCGTACCGACCTCGCGGGCGACGCGGGTCACCTGCTCCGCGAAGTTCGACAACTGGTCGACCATCGTGTTGAGGGTGTTCTTCAGTTCCAGGATCTCGCCGCGCGCGTCCACGTCGATCTTCTGTGACAGATCACCGCGCGCCACCGCCGTGGCGACCTGCGCGATGTTGCGGACCTGGGAGGTCAGGTTCCCCGCCATGCCGTTCACGGAGTCCGTCAGATCGCGCCAGACGCCGGCGACGCCCGGCACCTGGGCCTGACCGCCCAGCCTGCCGTCCGTGCCCACCTCGCGGGCCACGCGGGTCACCTGATCGGCGAAGGCCGAGAGCTGGTCGACCATCGTGTTGATGGTGTTCTTCAGCTCCAGAATCTCACCCCGGGCGTCCACGTCGATCTTCTGCGACAGATCACCGCGCGCCACCGCCGTGGTCACCTGGGCGATCTGCCGCACCTGGTCCGTCAAGTTGCCGGCCATGAAGTTGACGGAGTCGGTCAGCTCCTTCCACGTACCGGAGACGCCGTCCACCCGCGCCTGGCCGCCCAGCCTGCCCTCCGTACCCACGTCACGCGCCATCCGCGTCACCTGGTCGGCGAACGACGACAGCTGCGCCACCATCGTGTTGACGGTGTTCTTCAGTTCGAGCATCTCGCCGGCGACATCGACGGTCACCTTCTGAGAGAGATCGCCGTTCGCGACCGCCGTCGTCACCTGCGCGATGTCCCGCACCTGGCCGGTGAGGTTACGGAACGCGGTGTTGACCGAGTCGGTGAGGTCTTTCCACGTACCCGCCGCGCCCGGCACCTCGGCCTGGCCGCCCAGTTGGCCCTCGACGCCGACCTCACGGGCGACCCGCGTCACCTCGGAGCCGAACGAATTGAGCTGGCGCACCATCGTGTTGACGGTGTTCTTCAGTTCGAGCATCTCGCCCGCGACGTCGACGGTCACCTTCTGAGAAAGGTCACCGTTGGCGACCGCCGTCGTCACCTGCGCGATGTCCCGCACCTGGGTGGTCAGATTGCGGAAGACGGTGTTGACCGAGTCCGTCAGGTCCTTCCAGGTGCCCGCGGCGCCCGGCACCTGCGCCTGGCCGCCCAGCACACCCGAGCCGCCGACCTCGCTCGCCACCCGTGTCACCTCGTCGGCGAACGTACGCAGCGTCTCGGTCATCTGGTTGATCGTCTCGGCGAGCTGCGCGACCTCGCCACGCGCGCTCACCGTGACCTTCTGGGAAAGATCGCCGTTGGCGACGGCGGTGGTGACCTCGGCGATGCCACGCACCTGACTGGTCAGGTTGCCGGCCATCGTGTTCACCGAATCGGTGAGGTCCTTCCACACACCGGCCACGCCGGGCACGGTGGCCTGGCCACCGAGTTCACCCTCGGTGCCGACCTCGCGGGCCACCCGCGTCACCTCGGACGAGAACGACGACAGCTGGTCCACCATCGTGTTCACGGTGTTCTTCAGCTGAAGCATCTCGCCGGCCACGTGCACGGTGACCTTGCGCGACAGGTCACCCTTGGCGACGGCCGTCGTAACGAGAGCAATGTCACGTACCTGAGCCGTGAGCCGGTACGCCATCGTGTTGACGGAGTCCGTGAGGTCCTTCCACGAACCCGACATACCGCGCACCTTGGCCTGGCCGCCGAGCTTGCCCTCGGTACCGACCTCCAGCGCCACGCGCGTCACCTCGTCGGTGAACGCGGACAGCTGATCGACCAGGTTGTTGACGGTCCTGGCCACCTTCAGGAACTCGCCGCGCAGCGGGCGCTCCGTCCCCTCCGAGCCCTCGGTGAAGTGCGAACGCAGCTCCATCCGCTGCTCCAGGTCACCCTCGGCGACCGCCGACAGCACCCGCCCGACCTCGGACACGGGGCGCGCCAGGTCGTCCACCAGCGCGTTCGACGCGTCGATGGCGCTGGCCCAGGACCCCTCACAGGCGCCCGTCTCCAGCCGCTCCGTGAGCTTTCCCTCACGACCGACCATGCGCCGTACGCGGGCCAGCTCGCCCGTGAGGTGCAGATTCCGGTCCGCCACCTCGTTGAACACGGCGGAGATCTCCGCCATCACATCGTCACCGGAGACGGTCAGGCGTTTACGGAAGTTGCCGTCGCGCATCGCCACCAGGGCCGTCAGCAGTCTGCTCAGAGCCGCCGCATCGACCTCGATGGCCCCGTTCCGGGACCGTCCGCCTTTTGCGCGCGTGCTGTTGCCACGCGCCGCCACGCCAGACTCCACCGTGTCCCTCCCGCGGGGGTTGACCGTAATGACTGCTCAGACCTGTTACTCGGGCTGTCTCTGGAATCCTGCCCAGTGTTTCACCATGGCTGAACCTGGCGATAACAGTTCG
Source organism: Streptomyces panacea (assembly GCF_040560175.1). NCBI lineage: Bacteria > Bacillati > Actinomycetota > Actinomycetes > Kitasatosporales > Streptomycetaceae > Streptomyces > Streptomyces panacea. The sequence continues at coordinate 8,499 of NZ_JARJHW010000114.1, read as the reverse complement.
GCAGCTTCGCATAGCGTCCCCACCCCCGGTAGGCGGAAACAGTGGCGACCGGCATCCACCCTCGCAGCGAAGGTAAGTAACCTGGCATCCGGCTGTCCAACCGTCCCGGTCTGCCCGGCGGGGGCGGTGTGGCGAACGTACTACCACCGGGCATCTGGAGGGCGGGGCCGCATCATGGCAGAGCCGGGCGTCGAGACGCGTACGAGGAGTTTTGTGATCACCGCGCGGGCGGCTGCCAGCTTCGACCCTGTCGGGCGGTCCGTCGCGACCGCCCGTGCCTTTGTCCGGGACACCCTCCAAGGATGGGGCTACTCCGACGTCGTCGACGACGCCGTGGTCCTCACCAGCGAACTCGTCACCAACGCCGTCATCCACGCCGGCACATCCGCGGACGTGCTCTGCCTCCGTACGGAGGACGCCGTCCGCGTCGAGGTCTCCGACCGCTATCCCGACCGTGAGATCCCCATGCAGGGCACGGGGTTGTCACTGGGCAGCCCCGACCGCGAGAACGGCCGCGGACTGCTCCTCTGCGCCGCCCTGGCCTCCTGCTGGGGCGTCGACTACACCTCGACGCACAAGCAGGTCTGGTTCCAGCTCGACCTGCCCGACCGCCCCGTGGGCGCCCGGTCCGCCGGCCCCGTCATCCCGAACGCGCTCCTCCCCGTCACCGACGAACGGGTCAGGGTCGCCGTCGTCCAGATCGACAGAACCGGCGCCGTCTTCACCTGGAACGAGGACGCGCAACACCTCTTCGGCTACCCCGCCGACCAGGTCATCGGCAAACCCCTCACCCACTTCGCCGCCTGGCCGCACACACCGGGCATCGGCACCGGCATCGCCGAGGCGCTGCTGCTGTCGCGCTGGGAGGGCAGTTACGGAATCCGGGGCAGCGACGGCAGAGTCATCCCCGTGTACGCCTCCCACCTCCGGGTGCGCGACACCGAGGGCGAGCCGTCCACCGTCTGCCTCCTCGTACGGGACGACGAACGCGCCGTCATCCAGACCCCGCAGCGCGTCCCCGCCACCGAGGCGGGCGTCGAGAGCCGCACCGTGGACCCCTTCGAGGTCTTCATCGGCTCACCGGCCCCCGAGGATCTCGACGGCCTGCTCCAGCGCACCGTGGAGCGCGCCCGCGACATGCTCGAAGGCGACTCCGCCTTCCTCCTGCTCGCCACCGACGACGAGACGGAGCTGGAGGTACGGGCCACCACCGGACTCCCCTCGGCCCGGCAGCGCTTCGCCCGCGTCCAGGTGGAGGCCGGCACGGGGCGGTACGGCTCCGCCCGTATGCCCGCGGTCCACGAAGACCTCGCGATCGTCCCCGGCGCCGTCCCGCTGCTCAACGGCACCGGCATGCGCTCCGTCGTCACCGTCCCGCTCAAGGTCGAGGGACGGCTCACCGGCTCGCTCGGCGTCGCCGCCGAATCGGCGGGCCGGTACTCCAACGAGGAGGCCCTGCGCCTCCAGTTCGCCGCCGACCGCATCGCGCTGGCCGTCGAGTCGGCGCGACTCGGCGAGCTCGAACGCCTCCGGCGCGGTTCGCTCTCCTTCCTCGTCGAAGCCTCCGACCTGCTGGCCGGCACCCTCGACCGGGACCAGACGCTCGCGCTGATGGCCCAGATGACGGTGCCGACCCTCGCGACGTGGTGCGCCGTCTACACCATCGCCGACCAGGCGTCGGACCCGTACCTCTCCTACGTGCTGCACGAGGACGAGGAGCGCATCGACGGCCTGAAGGCCCTGCTTTCCACGATCGATCCGCCCGAGCCGGTGCCCACTCCCGGCGCCCGCGTCTGGACCGGCCCGGCCGACGCCGCGCACCAGGCGGCGCTCCGTACGTCCATGAGGGAGCTGGGAGGGGCCTCCACGCCTGTCTCCTCCGGAATCGGCACAACGCTGGCGACGGCCGCCGCGGTGGGCGGAGAGACCGTCGTACTGCCTCTGGTCGCCCGTAACCGCGTGATCGGGATGCTCACCCTCGGCAAGCCGTCCGACGACCACTTCCGCCAGGAGATCCTGGAACTGGCCGAGGACCTGTCCCGCCGAGCGGCGCTCGCGCTCGACAACGCGCGTCTGTACTCGGAACGCATGGCGATCAGTCAGTCCCTCCAACGCAGCCTGCTGCCGCCGGAGTTGCCGCAGGTTCCGAACGTCGAGGTGGAGGTCATCTACCGCGCGGCGGGCGAAGGCAACGAGGTGGGCGGCGACTTCTACGACCTCTTCCCCATCCGTGACGGCGCGTACGGCTTCGCCATCGGCGACGTCTGCGGTACGGGCCCGGAGGCCGCGGCGGTGACCGGCCTCGCCCGGCACGCGCTCCGGCTCCTCGCCCGCGAGGGCTTCAGCGGCCCGGCGGTGCTGGAGCGCCTGAACGCGGCAATCCTCGACGAGGGCGCGCGCAGCCGCTTCCTGACGCTGCTGTACGGGGAGTTGTGGCCCCAGGAGGACGGCAGCGCCGTCCTGAAAGTTGTCTGTGCCGGCCACCCCCTGCCGCTGCGTCTGCGCCAGGACGGCACGGTGGAGGCGGCGGCGGACCCGCAGCCGCTGCTCGGCGTCATGGACGACCTGGAGCTGTACGAGCAGATGGTCACCCTCGACCCGGGCGACGTCCTGCTCTGTGTCACCGACGGCGTCACCGAACGCCGCGAGGGAACGCGGATGCTGGGCGACGACGGCCTCATCGACGTACTGACGGGCTGTACGGGCCTCACAGCCGGCGCCGTCGCGTCACGCGTGCTGCGAGCGGTCGAGAGGTTCGCGGCGGAGCCGGCGTCGGACGACATGGCGATCCTGGCGATGCGCGTGCCCGAGCCGCAGAAGAACTGACGGAACGTCCGGACGGCGACCACGGACAACGAAGAAGGGCCCCGCCTGATGGCGGGGCCCTTCTTCTTCGTGCTGGAGCCCCAATACGGAATCGAACCGTAGACCTTCTCCTTACCATGGAGACGCTCTACCGACTGAGCTATTGGGGCGCGGCAACAAGAGAGATCATACCCGAAGCGCCGCGTGCTGAAAACCTGGGACATGAACGCAGAAATGCCTCAACCCCCGGACAAGGTCCGGGGGTTGAGGCACAAAATTTGTTCGGCGGCGTCCTACTCTCCCACAGGGTCCCCCCTGCAGTACCATCGGCGCTGAAAGGCTTAGCTTCCGGGTTCGGAATGTAACCGGGCGTTTCCCTAACGCAATGACCACCGAAACACATTGAAACCACTGAACAACCGGGTGATGTCACAGATGTTCGTTGTTTCAGAACTGACACAGTGGACGCGAGCAACTGAGGACAAGCCCTCGGCCTATTAGTACCGGTCAACTCCACACCTCACGGTGCTTCCATATCCGGCCTATCAACCCAGTCGTCTACTGGGAGCCTTACCCCATCAAGTGGGTGGGAGTCCTCATCTCGAAGCAGGCTTCCCGCTTAGATGCTTTCAGCGGTTATCCCTCCCGAACGTAGCCAACCAGCCATGCCCTTGGCAGGACAACTGGCACACCAGAGGTTCGTCCGTCCCGGTCCTCTCGTACTAGGGACAGCCCTTCTCAAGACTCCTGCGCGCGCAGCGGATAGGGACCGAACTGTCTCACGACGTTCTAAACCCAGCTCGCGTACCGCTTTAATGGGCGAACAGCCCAACCCTTGGGACCGACTCCAGCCCCAGGATGCGACGAGCCGACATCGAGGTGCCAAACCATCCCGTCGATATGGACTCTTGGGGAAGATCAGCCTGTTATCCCCGGGGTACCTTTTATCCGTTGAGCGACGGCGCTTCCACAAGCCACCGCCGGATCACTAGTCCCGACTTTCGTCCCTGCTCGACCCGTCGGTCTCACAGTCAAGCTCCCTTGTGCACTTACACTCAACACCTGATTACCAACCAGGCTGAGGGAACCTTTGGGCGCCTCCGTTACTCTTTAGGAGGCAACCGCCCCAGTTAAACTACCCATCAGACACTGTCCCTGATCCGGATCACGGACCCAGGTTAGACATCCAGCACGACCAGAGTGGTATTTCAACGACGACTCCACCTGAACTGGCGTCCAAGCTTCAAAGTCTCCCACCTATCCTACACAAGCCGAACCGAACACCAATATCAAACTGTAGTAAAGGTCCCGGGGTCTTTCCGTCCTGCTGCGCGAAACGAGCATCTTTACTCGTAGTGCAATTTCACCGGGCCTATGGTTGAGACAGTCGAGAAGTCGTTACGCCATTCGTGCAGGTCGGAACTTACCCGACAAGGAATTTCGCTACCTTAGGATGGTTATAGTTACCACCGCCGTTTACTGGCGCTTAAGTTCTCAGCTTCGCCACACCGAAATGTGACTAACCGGTCCCCTTAACGTTCCAGCACCGGGCAGGCGTCAGTCCGTATACATCGCCTTACGGCTTCGCACGGACCTGTGTTTTTAGTAAACAGTCGCTTCTCGCTGGTCTCTGCGGCCACCCCCAGCTCACACTGCAAGAGTGATCACCGGAAATGGCCCCCCTTCTCCCGAAGTTACGGGGGCATTTTGCCGAGTTCCTTAACCATAGTTCACCCGAACGCCTCGGTATTCTCTACCTGACCACCTGAGTCGGTTTAGGGTACGGGCCGCCATGAAACTCGCTAGAGGCTTTTCTCGACAGCATAGGATCATCCACTTCACCACAATCGGCTCGGCATCAGGTCTCACCCTTAATGAGAGACGGATTTGCCTATCTCTCGGGCTACACCCTTACCCCGGGACAACCACCGCCCGGGCTGGACTACCTTCCTGCGTCACCCCATCGCTTGCCTACTACCACCTTGGACCGACGGCTCCACCACTTCCCTTTGCCCGAAGGCTCCAGGACGGCTTCACGGTCTTAGCATTAATGGATTCAACACTGGGCGTTTCAAAGCGGGTACCGGAATATCAACCGGTTGTCCATCGACTACGCCTGTCGGCCTCGCCTTAGGTCCCGACTTACCCTGGGCAGATCAGCTTGACCCAGGAACCCTTAGTCAATCGGCGCACACGTTTCCCACGTGTGTATCGCTACTCATGCCTGCATTCTCACTCGTGAACCGTCCACCCCTCGCTTCCGCGGAGGCTTCACCCGGCACACGACGCTCCCCTACCCATCCGTACGCCCGTTGGGGCTATATGCACGAATGACACGACTTCGGCGGTACGCTTGAGCCCCGCTACATTGTCGGCGCGGAATCACTTGACCAGTGAGCTATTACGCACTCTTTCAAGGGTGGCTGCTTCTAAGCCAACCTCCTGGTTGTCTCTGCGACTCCACATCCTTTCCCACTTAGCGTACGCTTAGGGGCCTTAGTCGATGCTCTGGGCTGTTTCCCTCTCGACCATGGAGCTTATCCCCCACAGTCTCACTGCCGCGCTCTCACTTACCGGCATTCGGAGTTTGGCTAAGGTCAGTAACCCGGTAGGGCCCATCGCCTATCCAGTGCTCTACCTCCGGCAAGAAACACACGACGCTGCACCTAAATGCATTTCGGGGAGAACCAGCTATCACGGAGTTTGATTGGCCTTTCACCCCTAACCACAGGTCATCCCCCAGGTTTTCAACCCTGGTGGGTTCGGTCCTCCACGACCTCTTACAGCCGCTTCAACCTGCCCATGGCTAGATCACTCCGCTTCGGGTCTTGAGCGCGCTACTGAATCGCCCTGTTCGGACTCGCTTTCGCTACGGCTTCCCCACACGGGTTAACCTCGCAACGCACCGCAAACTCGCAGGCTCATTCTTCAAAAGGCACGCAGTCACGACGCAAGGAACAAGTTCCTTGCGCGACGCTCCCACGGCTTGTAGGCACACGGTTTCAGGTACTATTTCACTCCGCTCCCGCGGTACTTTTCACCATTCCCTCACGGTACTATCCGCTATCGGTCACCAGGGAATATTTAGGCTTAGCGGGTGGTCCCGCCAGATTCACACGGGATTTCTCGGGCCCCGTGCTACTTGGGAAATACGCAAGAGAGCCGTACAGATTTCAGCTACGGGGGTCTTACCCTCTACGCCGGACCTTTCGCATGTCCTTCGCCTACCTGTACGGTTTCTGACTCTCCGACCAGCCGGCAGACTGATCAAGTGCACTCCCACAACCCCGCATGCGCAACCCCTGCCGGGTATCACACACATACGGTTTGGCCTCATCCGGTTTCGCTCGCCACTACTCCCGGAATCACGGTTGTTTTCTCTTCCTGAGGGTACTGAGATGTTTCACTTCCCCTCGTTCCCTCCACATACCCTATGTGTTCAGGTATGGGTGACAGCCCATGACGACTGCCGGGTTTCCCCATTCGGAAACCCCCGGATCAAAGCCTGGTTGACGGCTCCCCGGGGACTATCGTGGCCTCCCACGTCCTTCATCGGTTCCTGGTGCCAAGGCATCCACCGTGCGCCCTTAAAAACTTGGCCACAGATGCTCGCGTCCACTGTGCAGTTCTCAAACAACGACCAACCACCCGTCACCCCATCCACTAAGGACGAGTACACCGGGGCCGGCATCCCGAAGACACAAGCAGTAACTGCCCGTACCCTCAGACACCCAACAGCGCGCCCAGCACAGCCCTTCACCATCCCCCTTTCCACGCCGAAGCAGTACTTGGAGAACCATGAAAAACTGTGCCGAATAGTCAACGTTCCACCCATGAGCAACCAGCACCGGACAGTCGCCGGTGTTCTGGCCCCTGACCGGACCCCGAAGGAATCCGGTAAGAAGTGCTCCTTAGAAAGGAGGTGATCCAGCCGCACCTTCCGGTACGGCTACCTTGTTACGACTTCGTCCCAATCGCCAGTCCCACCTTCGACAGCTCCCTCCCACAAGGGGTTGGGCCACCGGCTTCGGGTGTTACCGACTTTCGTGACGTGACGGGCGGTGTGTACAAGGCCCGGGAACGTATTCACCGCAGCAATGCTGATCTGCGATTACTAGCAACTCCGACTTCATGGGGTCGAGTTGCAGACCCCAATCCGAACTGAGACCGGCTTTTTGAGATTCGCTCCACCTTGCGGTATCGCAGCTCATTGTACCGGCCATTGTAGCACGTGTGCAGCCCAAGACATAAGGGGCATGATGACTTGACGTCGTCCCCACCTTCCTCCGAGTTGACCCCGGCGGTCTCCTGTGAGTCCCCATCACCCCGAAGGGCATGCTGGCAACACAGAACAAGGGTTGCGCTCGTTGCGGGACTTAACCCAACATCTCACGACACGAGCTGACGACAGCCATGCACCACCTGTACACCGACCACAAGGGGGGCACCATCTCTGATGCTTTCCGGTGTATGTCAAGCCTTGGTAAGGTTCTTCGCGTTGCGTCGAATTAAGCCACATGCTCCGCTGCTTGTGCGGGCCCCCGTCAATTCCTTTGAGTTTTAGCCTTGCGGCCGTACTCCCCAGGCGGGGAACTTAATGCGTTAGCTGCGGCACCGACGACGTGGAATGTCGCCAACACCTAGTTCCCAACGTTTACGGCGTGGACTACCAGGGTATCTAATCCTGTTCGCTCCCCACGCTTTCGCTCCTCAGCGTCAGTAATGGCCCAGAGATCCGCCTTCGCCACCGGTGTTCCTCCTGATATCTGCGCATTTCACCGCTACACCAGGAATTCCGATCTCCCCTACCACACTCTAGTCTGCCCGTATCGAATGCAGACCCGGGGTTAAGCCCCGGGCTTTCACACCCGACGTGACAGACCGCCTACGAGCTCTTTACGCCCAATAATTCCGGACAACGCTTGCGCCCTACGTATTACCGCGGCTGCTGGCACGTAGTTAGCCGGCGCTTCTTCTGCAGGTACCGTCACTTTCGCTTCTTCCCTGCTGAAAGAGGTTTACAACCCGAAGGCCGTCATCCCTCACGCGGCGTCGCTGCATCAGGCTTTCGCCCATTGTGCAATATTCCCCACTGCTGCCTCCCGTAGGAGTCTGGGCCGTGTCTCAGTCCCAGTGTGGCCGGTCGCCCTCTCAGGCCGGCTACCCGTCGTCGCCTTGGTAGGCCATTACCCCACCAACAAGCTGATAGGCCGCGGGCTCATCCTGCACCGCCGGAGCTTTCAACCGTCCCCCATGAGGGGAACAGTGTCATCCGGTATTAGACCCCGTTTCCAGGGCTTGTCCCAGAGTGCAGGGCAGATTGCCCACGTGTTACTCACCCGTTCGCCACTAATCCACCCGAAGGCTTCATCGTTCGACTTGCATGTGTTAAGCACGCCGCCAGCGTTCGTCCTGAGCCAGGATCAAACTCTCCGTGAATGTTTTCCCGACCCGAAGGTCAGGTGGACACCACGAGAGCGGAACAACCGGTCGGAATAAGACCGGTCGTTCACAGCGTCCTCGCTGTGTTTCTATCAAAGGAACCTCAACCCAATCCACGAATGTGGACGAGGTCGGGGTATCAACATATTTGGCGTTGACTTTTGGCACGCTGTTGAGTTCTCAAGGAACGGACGCTTCCTTTGTACTCACCCTCTCGGGCTTTCCTCCGGGCTTCCCTTCGGTTCTTGCTGT
>NZ_JARJHW010000113.1:0-23809 GCF_040560175.1 Streptomyces panacea | reverse complement strand
CGTCCAGAACCACGCGGCCAGTCTGGCGCTGCTCCCCGACGGCGACCTGGGGTGCGTCTGGTTCGCCGGTACGCAGGAGGGCGTCCCCGACATCTCCGCGTACTTCTCCCGGCTCTCCTCCCACCCCTCGCCCGGCGGCGTCTGGAGCGAACCGGTCCGGCTCTCCGACGACGCCACCCGCTCCGAACAGAACCCCCTGCTGTTCGTCACCCCTTCCGGCGCGCTGTGGCTGCTCTACACCGCCCAACTGGCAGGCAACCAGGACACCGCCGAGGTCCGGACGCGGATCTCGGACGACTCCGGCCGCACGTGGGGCCCGGTGCGTACCCTCTTCCCCGCCACCGAACGCGGCGGTGTCTTCGTCCGGCAGCCGGTCACCGTGCTGCCCGGCGGGCGCTGGCTGCTGCCGGTGTTCCACTGCGTGGCCACTCCCGGCGTCCCCTGGGTCGGCGACCACGACACCAGCGCGGTCATGATCAGCGACGACGAGGGCCGCACCTGGACGGAGCGGGCGGTGCCGGGCAGCACCGGCTGCGTCCACATGAACATCCACCCGTTGGCCGACGGCACTCTGCTCGCCCTCTATCGCAGCCGCTGGGCGGACCACGTCTATGTGTCGCGGTCCGGGGACGGCGGCGAGAGCTGGAGCGAACCGGAGCCTGGCGAGCTGCCCAACAACAACTCCTCCGTGCAGTACGTCCCGCTCGCCGACGGGCGGCTCGCCCTCGTCCTCAACCACAGCAGCGCCGCCGACGCCACCGCGCGGCGCGTCTCGCTGTACGACGAGATCGACGACGACGGGCTGGCGAGCGACGGACCGGCGAGCAACACCCCTTCTCCGCAGGCCGAGTTCAGGCCCGCCGACGGTGGCACGACGGGGATCAGAACGGCGTTCTGGGGTGCGCCCCGCGCGCCCCTCACCCTGGCCCTCTCCGCCGACGGCGGCCGGACCTGGCCGGTCCGGCGCGACCTGGAGACCGGCGACGGCCACTGCCTCACCAACAACTCCCGCGACCGGCTCAACCGGGAGTTCTCCTACCCGACGATCCTCCAGAGCCCCGACGGGGCGCTGCACATCGCGTACACCTACTGGCGGCAGGCCATCAAGTACGTGCGCGTCGCACCGGACTGGGCGGCCGATGTCTGAGCCGCGCCACGCGGTCGTCACCGGCGCCAGCTCGGGGATCGGCGCCGCCATCACCGCGCGACTCCTCGACGAAGGGTGGCGGGTCACCGCGCTCTGCCGTACCCGGCCGCCCGCCGTCGGCCCCGCCCCGCACTGGATCCCGGCCGATCTCTCCGACACCACGGGACTGCCCGCGCTCCTCGAAGAGACCGGCCCGGTCGACGCGGTCGTGCACGCCGCCGGACTTCAGCGTTCCGCCCGGCTGGGCGCGCTGTCCGCGGACGACGGGGCACTGATGTGGAGCGTGCACGTGCAGGCGGCGGCGGTCCTGCTGGACGCCCTGGTCGGACGGATCGCCGACGGCGGCCGGGTGGTGCTCATCGGCAGCCGCACGATGAGCGGGGTGGCGGGCAAGAGCCAGTACGCGGCGACCAAAGCGGCGCTCGCCGCGCTGGCACGCTCATGGGCCGCGGAACTCGCCCCGCGCCGGATCACCGTCAACGTCGTCGCCCCCGGCCCCACCGACACGCCCATGCTCAGCGACCCCGGCCGGGCCGCCACCCCGCCGGTACTGCCGCCGCTGGGCTCCCTGGTCGCCCCTTCGGACGTCGCGGGCCTCACGGCGTTCCTGCTGGGCGCGGAAGGCGGCTCGGTCACCGGCCAGACGCTGGTCATGTGCGGGGGCGCCTCGCTGTGACCGTCTCCGGTGAGCGGCCGGCGCCGTTGGCGGACATCGTGGTCGATGCCGGGTGATCCGGCCAGGCGAACGGGGAGTCGCGTACGGCGGCGAAGGACGCCGTACCGCGGGAGTCGGGGGCGGGCGGGAGTGAGCACGCTCGCCGCCCGACGACGAATCTCCGACTCGGTTCTCTAGATCCATTGCCGCACCGGCGCACGGTGCGGGATACTGGGCATCCCCCCGCCACCACCCGCTTCCCCCCACACCTTCCGTGTCCCTTTCCTGCGGACATGACCAGCTGTCGTGGGGAGAAGCCGTCCGGTGGACGCCCGTCCCCTCGATTCGCCACCGAGAGGACCCCATGCTTCGGTATCTCCCCATGATCGTGGGCGCGGTCTGCATCTACTACTGGTTCAAGACGCGTCGCCACGACTCCGTGATCGCCTCCGGCAATCCCAGACAGTCCGCGCGCTCCAAGAGGCTCGGCTTACTGCCCGTCGCCCAGCTGGACAAAGAGCTGGCCGCGCCCCCCGAGCCCGAACTGCTCGCCGCGCTCACGGCAGTCCGGTCCGGTGACTGGCGGCCGGCCGCCGCTCTTCTCGCGAGCACCGGCAGGGACTGGGAACGCCGCTCGATGTACGCGGAGCGACTCAGCGACATCGCGGCGGCGGACGAGGGCTGGCTCGTCGCCTGGGAGAAGGCCCGCCACGACGACCCGGACGCGGCGGTCGTACGGGCTCGCGCCACGGTGAATCTGGCGTGGCGCAAACGTGGCGACCACAGCGCGTCGCACACCAGCCAGGAGCAGTTCGACGGCTTCCACCGGACGCTGGTTCGCGCACGCGAGGACATCGCGCGGGCCGCCGCGCTGAACCCGCACGACCCGACTCCGTACATCACCGAGATCTGGACCGGCCTCGGCCTCGGCTACCCGCACGCGGACATGGAGCATGTGTGGGCGGAGTTGACGGCCCGCGCGCCACACCACTTCGAGGCCCACTTCAGCGCGCTCCAGTACTGGAGCGCGAAGTGGCGCGGGTCCGACGAACTGGCCCACGCGTTCGCCGCACGCGCGGCGGCGAACGCACCGCTGGGGAACCTGATGTCGGCGTTCCCGCTCATCGCGTGGTTCGAGGCCCATCTCGACCACACCGTGAAGGCGTCGGCGTACCGGAGCCCCGAGCTGACGTCGCTGGTCGACACCGCCCTCGCCGACGCGGCGGCCGCCCCGGCCGACCACCCGCGACTGGCCGAACTGCGCCATCTGCTCGCCTACTTCCTGTCCCGGCAGGGCCGGTACGACGCGGCACTGGAACAGTTCCGGCTGGTGGACGGCTACGTGAACGCGCTGCCATGGAGCTACTACGACGAGCGGTACTACGGCGCGATCCGCGAGACGACGGTCCGCAAAGCCCGCCGCACGGCAGCCCCGGAATCGGCGCGGCCACACTCCTCCTGACCCGCCGCGACGGATCGGGGACAACTGCGTGGCCCACGGTCGCCGCCTACGACATCGGGGCGGCGACCGTGGGAGGCAAGACCTACCGGGCTACGCCGAGTGCCCGCTCGAGAACGGCACGATGGCGTCGGTGCCGTCGAGGCGTTCGATCTCGCCGCTCGGCGACTGCGCCGCGCCCTGTTGGCCGTCGCGACAGACACGGCTCTGGCCTTCCTCTCCACCGCTCTGCCCGCCCGGGCGGGCAGAGCGGTCGGCCTGGGCGGGCCGCACAGCGGAGAACGCGATGCGGCGCGGCACCGCGAACTCCCCGCCGGCCTCGGCACGCCGGGGGCTCCAGGGGTCGCCGGGGCTGCTGAGGCGCGTGTCGTCGTTGGGACATGTCCCACCTGTGCCACCGGAATTCAGTGACACCCATCCGCCGCCAACGGATTCTGTGCAGCAGGTGAACTTCTCACCTCGCACAACGGAAGGCATGGGACCAGATGAGACGGATCCGCCTCGTGGCGGCAATATCGGTGGGACTGACGCTGGCCGCCGGGGCCGTGGCGCCCGTGTCGGCCGCTCCCGGCGGTGTACAGGACAGGTCGGCGGCGAGCGGCGCGGCTGCCTCGGGCAGCGTCTCCGTGCGCCTGATCACCGGTGACCGGGTCACTCTCGGCAAGGGGGGTGACGGTGGCCGGATCGTCTCGGTCGAGCCGGGAACGGGTCGTCGGGGGATCATCTTCCGGACCCTGGAGCAGGACGGTCATCTCAGCGTCCTGCCCTCGGACGCCGGGGAGTTGGTCTCGGCCGGCCGCCTGGACCCCAAGCTGTTCGACGTGACCGCGCTCGTCGCCCAGCGGTACGACGAGGCGCACACCACGGCGCTCCCGCTGATCGTGGGCGGCGCCGGCGGGAAGGCGGGCGCCGCGGTGCGGCGGCTCACCGCCTTCGCCGGCGACGGTTCCCCGGCCCGGCGTCTGGAGAGCATCGACGCCCGGGCGGTACGGGTCCCCCGCAGTGACCTCGGCGCGTTCTGGAAGCAGTTGGCGCCCGGCGGGCCGGCCATGAGCGGCGCCGCCGCCGGCGCGGCGCCCCGCGTCTGGCTGGACGGACGCGTCAGCGCGTCCCTGGACCGCAGCACGGCCCAGATCGGCGCCCCTGACGTATGGAAGACCGGTCTGCGGGGTGAGCGCGTCAAGGTGGCCGTCCTCGACACCGGCGCCGACCAGAGCCATCCCGACCTGGCGGGCCGGATCGCCGCCGCCGAGGACTTCTCCGGCAGCTCCGGAACGGGAGACGGGTTCGGGCACGGTACGCACGTGGCCTCCATCGTCGGCGGCAGCGGAAAGGCGTCGGACGGCACCCGTCAGGGAGTCGCCCCGGCGGCGGAGCTGATGATCGGAAAGGTTCTCGGCGACGACGGCTTCGGTAGCGAGTCGCAGGTCATCGCCGGGATGGAGTGGGCCGCGGCGGAGGGAGCCCAGGTCGTCAACATGAGCCTGGGCTCGGACACTCCGAGCGACGGCACCGATCCCATGAGCCTCGCGGTGAACGAGCTGAGCGAGAGCAGCGGCGCGCTGTTCGTCGTGGCCGCGGGCAACAGCGGCCCGGCGACGGGGACGATCGGCTCGCCCGGCGCGGCGGATGCCGCGCTGACGGTCGGGGCGGTGGACCGGGACGACTCGCTGGCCGAGTTCTCCAGCCGTGGCCCCCGGCCCGGCAACGACGGTGTCAAACCCGATGTGACGGCCCCGGGCGTCGGAATCGTGGCCGCCCGCGCGGCGGGCACCACCATGGGTGACCCGGTGGACGAGCGTCATACGGCGGCGTCGGGGACGTCCATGGCCACTCCCCATGTCGCGGGAGCGGCGGCCCTGCTGGCGCAGCGGCATCCCGACTGGTCGGCGGCGCAGATCAAGGACGCGCTGATCAGCACCGCCCGTACCATCGCCGGCCAGCGGGTCACCGAACAGGGCGGCGGGCGTATCGACGTGGCCGCCGCGGCGCTCGGCCCGGTGACCGCCACCGGCACCGTCGCCCTCGGCCCCTTCGAGGCGGGGGACGACCGGACCGCCACCAGGACACTGCGCTACACCAACACCTCGGACAAGGAGGTCACGCTCGCGCTCGCCGTGAAACTGGCCACCAGCGGCGGACGCGAGCCCGCCGACGGCGCGGTGCGACCGGGCTCGGACTCCGTACGCGTCCCGGCGGGCTCGACGGCCGAGGTGCCCCTCACTGTGGCTCCCGCCCGCGCGGCGCGGGGTGACTACTACGGTCATGTGACAGCGACCCCGTCGGACGGTTCGGCGCCCGTCCACACCACGCTGAGCCTGGTCGTCCAGGGCCCCACCCACCGGCTGACCGTCAAGACCTACGACCACGAGGGCAAGCGTGTCGAGGCGCTGCCGACGATCTGGGGCGCCGACGGATTCGTCGGGTACACGAGCACCGACCCGGCCGTCGCCGAGGTCGAGGAGGGCACCTACCAGCTCAACTACTCCTCCCTGGACAAGGCGCGGGACGGAGAGGAACTGCGCCATGTGGTCCTGCCCGAGGTGAAGGTCACCAAGGACATGACCGTCACGCTCGACGCGCGCCGCACGACCCTGGTCGACATCCGCACGCCCCGCCCCGCCGAGCAGCGCGGGATCCTCAGCTACCAGACGTACCGGCAGATCGACGGACACGGTCTGATCCAGGGCACGATGTACTTCGACCTCGCCAAACGCCTGTACGTCAGCCCCACCCCGGCCGTCACGGACGGCACGTTCGAGTTCGCCTCCCGCTGGCAGCTCACCGCGCCTCTCCTGGAAACGGCCGTGCCGGGCACCGATCTCGACCTCGGCGCCTACTACATGCCCTCATCGGCCCTGTTCGACGAGCGGGGCGAGCGCCTGACCGCCGTCGACGCGGGTGACGCGAGGGCCCCGGCGTTCGGCAAGGTACGCGGCAGACTCGCCGTCCTCACCAACGAGGACGGCGCGAGCGAACGGGATCTCGTCGAGAAGGCGGCGGCCGCGGGTGCCCGCGGTCTGATGCTCGTCCACTTCTCCGACATCGCCTGGACCCGCTGGCGGCCCGACGGCGAACGGCTGGCCCTGCCCACCGTACGGATCGGCGCGAGCACGGGCGCCGAGCTGCTGAAGCGGATCAACAAGCGCTCCACCACGGTGCGGTTCACCGGCACCGCGCGCAGCCCGTACCTCTACGACGTCATGCAGGTGTCCTCGCAGCGGATCCCGGAGCGGGTGGTCCACACCGTGTCCGAGCGGAACAGCGCGGTCGTGCGGAGCACGTACGCCGACAACGGCGGCTCGCCGTGGGCGGCCGAACAGCGCTTCGCCCGGCGCCCGTACCAGGACTTCGTCTGGAACCAGTACACCCGCCATGTACCGACCGGCTTCGAACGCACCGAGTACGTCAGCGGGGGAGACACCAGTTGGCAGCACCTGGTGCACTACGAGACCACCTTCGATGTCGACATGCCTCTGAGGGTGGGCCTGGGCGACACACCCCGCACCTACCGGCCGGGCGAGCGCGTGGCCGAGACCTGGCAGGGGGCCGTCGTCCGGCCGTCGATTCCGCGCGGTACCGCGACCCCCTCGGTCCGCGAGGGGAACGTACTGGCCCTGCGGATCCCGGAGTTCACCGACTCGACGGCCGGGCACCGGTCGCGGCTGCTCCTCGGTGGCGGCGGGATCGGCTCCTCCGGTAGGGCGCCGGCCGGTGAATCGGGTGACACAGCGTCGGCCGTCCTGTACCGCGACGGGAAGAAGACCGCCGAGGCCGACAGCGCCTGGACGGACTTCACCGTGCCGTCCGGCGCGGCGGACTACCGGCTGGACCTGAAGACGTCCCGGACCTCGCCCGAGTGGGCGTACGGGACAGCCACCGACACGTCGTGGTCGTTCCGCTCCGGCGCCGCGGGCAAGGCGGCGACGCTGCCGCTGCTCCAACTCGACTACGACGTACCGGTCGACGCGGACAACGCGGTCGGCCGCGGCCGGTCGCACACGGTCGGGCTCACCGTCCGCGCCCAGAACGGTCTGGCCGCGCCACGCGGTGTGAGCGTCAAGGTCGAGACCAGCCACGACGACGGAATGAGCTGGGAGCGGGCCTCGGTCGAGAGCCGCGGCGCGGGCACCTTCTCGGCGAAGATCGGCAGACCGGACCGGCAGCACGGCGACGCGTACGTGACGCTGCGCGTCACCGCGGAGGACTCCTCGGGCAACCGTGTCCGGCAGACCGTCGAACGCGCCTACCTGCGACGCGGATAGCGGGAGAGGGGTTCTGCTCTGAGCACCGGTGGGCGGGCGGCGGCGAGCACCCGCCCACCGGTGTGCGGTACACACGATGCAGTACGGTATGAATTATTCGAAGGTGCGTGCATGTGAGCGCATGGGGGCCAAGGTCTCAGGAGGGCGCCGTGGCGCTGGAGGCCGCCGGGGTATCCGCAGCCGAGGAAGCCGTGTACCGGCTGCTGATAACGACCGGTCTGCTCACCGCCGTCGACGTCGCCGACCGTCTCGGGCTGGACGTCGCGGAAGCCCGTGACGTGCTTACCGGTCTCGCGGCCAAGGGCATGGCCAGCCACACCGACGGTCTGCCGCGCCGGTACCGGCCCACTCCCCCGGACGTGGCGCTCACCCCTCAACTGAAGCGCAACGCGGACGCGTTGGACCTGGCGCGTATCGAGGTCACCAGTCTCCTGGAGACCTACCGGGACACCGCACGCCGTCAGGACCCCGGCCGGCTCATCGAGGTCATCACCGGCGGCGAGGCCCTGCGCCAGCACCTGCGGCAGATCCAGGCGAGCGCGCGCGACGAGATGCTCTGGTTCTGCAAGGCCCAGTACGTGGCGATGCCCTCGGGCAGCAACAACGCGGAGTTCGACGCGCTGGGCCGTGGCGTGACCTACCGGGTGCTGTACGAGAAGGCCTTCTTCGACGACGAGGGCGCGGTGGACAACGTCGTGGAGGGCGTGCGCGCCGGGGAGATCGCCAGATCCGTGCCCCATCTGCCGTTGCGCCTCGCCGTGGCCGACCGTGCGATCGCCATCTGCCCGCTGGTTCCCGGGGGGCCGCACGGCAGCCCGCACGAGCCGACCACCGCGCTGGTCCGGGACAGCAGCCTGCTGGCCGCGCTCATCGCCCTGTTCGAACGCTACTGGGAGGACGCCGTCCCGCTGGACGTCGACGACTCGGGCGCGGTCACCGGGACGGACGGCGCCGGAGCGCCGGACCCGCTCTCCTCCATCGACAGACGTCTGCTGTCCCTGCTTGTCGCGGGCGTGGCCGACAAGGCGATCGCCACCCAGATGGGGCTGAGCCGGCGCACCGTGCAGCGCCATATCCAGCACATGATGGATCTCGCCGGAGCGACCACGCGGATGCAACTCGCCTGGCAGGCGGCCCGGCGCGGCTGGCTGTGACCGGTCCGCCGTCCTACGAGGACGCGGTGGTGGCCCCGGCGGGCGACCGGTCGGCGTCCGGCTCCTGCGGCGGGTCGGTGAGCTGCTCGCGTACGTAGTTCCAGACCACCGCGATCAGCGCGGCGAGCGGTACGGCGAGCAGGCTGCCCACGATGCCCGCCAGGCTGGCACCCAGCGTCACCGCCAGCAGAATCACGGCCGCGTGCAGGCCGAGCCCGCGGCTCTGGATCATGGGCTGGAACACGTTGCCCTCCAGCTGCTGCACCAAGATGATGATCGCCAGCACGATCAGCGCGTCCGTCGGGCCGTTCGACACCAACGCGATGAGTACCGCGACCAGTCCGGCGAACAGGGCGCCCACGACGGGGACGAACGCGGAGACGAACGTCAGGACCGCCAGCGGGAGTACGAGGGGTACGCCCACGATCCACAGGCCGAGACCGATGAAGACGGCGTCGAGCAGACCGACGAACGCCTGGGAGCGCACGAACGCGCCCAGCGTGTCCCAACTGCGGGCGGCGACCACCGGGATGTCGGTGGCGAGGCGGCCGGGCAGCTGACGGGTCAGCCAGGGCAGGAACCTCGGTCCGTCCTTGAGGAAGAAGAACATCAGGAAGAGCGCCAGGACGGTGGTGACGACGCCGTTGACCACGGTGCTCACGCCGGTGATGACCGTGGTGACCATGCTGCCGACGCTGTCCTGAAGGCGGGCCATGCCGGTGTCCAGCGCACCGGTGATCTCGTCGTCGTCGATGTTCAACGGCGGCCCCGCCGCCCACTCGCGCACCTTGTCGATGCCGTCGGTCACTCCCGTCGTCAACTCGCCCGACTGGGACGCGACCGGGACCGCGATCAGCGCCACGACGCCTGCTGCGGCCACCAGGAACAGCACCGTCACGACTGAGGCGGCCAGGGCCGGACGCCAGCCGTGCCTGCGCAGAAAACGGGCCAGCGGCCAGGTCAGCGTGGTCAGGAGCAGGCCGACTATGAGCGGCCAGACGACCGACCACATCCGCCCCAGAAGCCAGAGGGCGACCCCGGCGGCGACGAGGACGACCAGCATCTCGACGGAGACACGGGCTGATGTGCGGAGCGCCGCGCGGGTCTTGGTTGAACTCAACGTGACAGACATGGAGGTCACCCTATGGGCACCGCGACACACCGCTGGACCGCGCTTACGGACGGCCGGACGGATCGGACTCGAAGCGGGGCGTGGGCATCGGAGTGCGACTCGGACCGCTGCTTCGCGGGTACGTCTGGAGACACGTCTCGCGGACGGGGGGCGATGGGCGATGGGGGGAACGTGGTGCCGGCTCTCTCGATCTCGATCCTGGCGGCGCTCGTCTCGCTGGGGTCGTTGATCCTCGCGTACGCGTCGGGCCGCCGGGCCCATATGCCCGTCCTTCAGTTGCGTGGTTCACCGCGGGGCGGTGTCGGGTGAGCCCAAGTACGCACGGGTTCATCGCGCCGGCCGCTCGGTGCACAGCTCCTGTACATCAAGCACGAGGACGGTTTCCACGCCCTTGTCACCGACGGCTGGGCCTGGTGCGCCGGGTGAGAACCGGCCGACCGTCGATGTCTGTCGATGCCTGTCGATGCCTGTGGCTCGTGCAACTAGCCGTTGCGAAACGGTCCTTGAGCGTCGCGTTCAGGGGGAGGCCGGTCGAACAGGCCGAGTTCCTCGGCTTCCGGGGCTTCGAAATGCTCCGCGTACTCCTTAAGCTTTTCGCGGGTCACCGGGACGCTTCCCCAAGGGCCCTCCGCCGTACGGGATTCGAGCCGTGCGCTCAGTTCGTCGAGCGACGCCGTGAGGTGGTGCAACTCGACCGCGACGCCGAGCGCACGTGCGGTCAGTCGTTTCTCATCGCGTTCCCGGCGGTCCCAGAAGCCGTACTCCAGGATCACGCTCCGGCCGATTCCCAGAAATTCCTTGGCGTGACTCCACAGCCGCTTTTCGAGACGATCCCGCGCCTGTTCGTCGTACGGGTCCAGGCCGAGGTCGGTCAGCCACTCGTCCGGGCACAGCCGCACGGCGGGGACAACCTGGGCGAGGTGCCTGGCCAGCGTCGTCTTTCCCGAGCCCGGGAGCCCGCACAGAAGAATCAACGTCGGCCGGACCGCTGAGAACGTCCCCGTCACGTCAACCATGCTCACTCCTCGGTCCGGGCCGTCAGCGCGGCGGGCCGACGATGATCTGGCCGTACATGTCGGCGGCTTCCGCCATGCGTTCCCGTGAGATCTCGAAGCCTTCGGGGCGGGGGGACGCCATGTCGCGTCCGGCGTGGCGGAACATCCCTTCGATACCCGCCGGCGTACACATCATCAGCAGGTCGGCGGTGTCGGAGGTGATCCGGTATCCGTGCGGCACGTTGCGTGGCAGGTAGACGATGCCGCCCTCCGACAGTTCCATCTCCTGATCGTCGCACCACAGCAGCGCGGTGCCCTTGAGCAACATGAAGACCTCGTCCTCACGGGTGTGCATGTGGTACGGGGGCGCCTCGCCCTTGTTCACGGTGAACCGTCCGACGGTCAACTGACCGTCGGTGGTGGCGCTGTCCAGGAGTACCGCGAGCTGCCCGCCGTCCAGCCATTCGAGCTTCTGCTGCTGATCCGGCTGTGCGAGATAGGGCATGGTCACGGCGGTGTCCGTTCCGTACGGTCGGCGGGCGCGGTGCCACAGCCGATGGGCGGTGAGGGGTGAGCGTGGTCCGCCCAGTCTCGCGCCGCGACCGGGACTCGGTGCGGCGGCACGCCTGGCGCGGGCTCCGGTCTCGTCCCGGGGCCGGTACACCCCCCGCGCGCGAGGTCCCGCTCCGGACGGCCGGCGGCACTCACAGCTGGAGGACTCCCACGACCACCGCCGCCACTCCGGCGAGCAGCAACGAACCGTCGAAACGGGCGGTCGCCACGAGGTCGCGGCGGCTGTCCGCCAGGTCCAGGGTGAAGACCGACGGGTCGGTGGGCAGGTAGTGAACCGTCACGTCGCGCCCGCGCGAGCGGCTCGGGTCCGCGAGGTCGAAGGGGCAGAAGCTGGTGACGTCCGTACCCTCGCGGGTGGTGAACGTGACAACCGGGTTGAAGGCGACGAACGTGCCGTCGTCGTCGGTGTGGACGGACTTCGTCACGGAGACGATACGGCCGGGAACGGTGGGCCCGGCGGTCAGCTCGGCGACCCGGCGCCTCGCCGCACCGACCTCGCGGTGGAAGGCGATCACCGTCGCGACGGTCCACGGAACGCCCACGCCGAGCAGCGCCCACGGGTAGCCCCAGGTGAGCGCGGCACTGGTCACCACTGCGGCGTACACGAGGAAGACCGCGCAGTTCGGCCGGCCGACCCCGTGCCGGCCGTACGACAGATCGTGGGTGAGCGCGAAGTCCTCGGGCCGGCCAGGTCGGTACCGTATCCCGATCTCCCGACCCTTCCACGCGGTCTCGATCACATCACCGGGCCTGTCCTTGCCGGGGAGGGTGAACTCCGCGCCGGTGGAGGGGTCCTGGAAGAAGACCACCACCGGTATGCCGTTCGCCCCCTGGCCACCGTGCACGGGCGGCTCGATCTCCACCATGCGCCCGGGAACCCGCACCGTGCGCTGGGCCCGGGTCACCCCGGCCAACGACCGTCCGTATCCGACGACCGCGAGCCCACCGAGCACCACGCACCACCAGACGAGGACCTCTTGCCCGTACATCCGCCCCACACCCCCATCACCCCGACAAGGGGGCGCCTACAGGACGCCTGCCCCGGCGAGCCCGGTTCGGAGCAACCTACCCGCCTCCGGTGTGTACGGAGCCTTCCTCCCGCGGCCGCGGCCGACGGTCCGGTCGCGTCAACTCCTCACTCGTGCGCGGGAAGCCGGGCCGCGGTGGTCCGCGCAGCCGGGTGAGCATGGGGCCGTAGTGGTCGGCGCAGAGGATGCCCTCGACCCCCACGTGGTGGCCGGCGTCGCGCCCGGACATCCCTCACCGCCGCACGTCTCTTGGCATGCCCGGCTCAGGAGCGGACACCCAGTCGCGGGTGGCGAGTTCCAGGGCCAGTTCCGCGCAGCGCACTCGGGCCGGGGAGAAGTCGTGGGGCAGCTTGGTGACCGCATCGAACGCGCTCATGCCACCATCCTTGGCACCCGGCTCCGGTGTTTCTTCGGCGTCCTCGGGGTGAGCGGCGTCCAGGGCGTCGAGGAGTGCTGCTTCGTCCTCCGCGATCCCTGACTCTTCGATCGTCGCCATCAGGATCGCCTCGAAGGCGTGGCGCTGGGCGGCCGTCTCGGCGACGCGCGGGTCGCCGACGGCGACGGTGTCGTCGAGTGCTTCCTCGGCGGTGTCCACGCGGTCGGACTCGGCCCGGAGTTCGGGATGGGTGGCCAGCGCGATGAACCGGGATGCCTGCACAGCCGCGCCGAGAGGGCCGAAGATCCGCTCGGTGACGAGCAGGGTGTCCAGGTCCGCCTGGCGCAGCGAGCCCTCGGGAAGATTCTTCAGACGGCCGGTGACTGCCTCGGAGAGCAGGCCCATCCGGCTGCCCTCGGCACGCATCCGCCGCACGCGGGCCCGCTGACGGGCCAGCTCCGCCTCCTGGGCGGCGAGGGCCTCCTCCAGCCGGGCCAGGGTGGCCTCGATGCCGTCACCTTCACTTACGCCGGTCCCGGTCCCGGTCCCGGCCACGGTGGCGGTGGCGGTGGCGGTGGCGGTGGCGGTGAAGGCTTCACGGATGTCGTCCAGGGCGATTCCCGCGTCGGCCATCCTCCGGATCCACAGCAGCTGCACCACGTCCTGCAAGCCGTAGCGGCGACGGCCGTCGCCGCCCCGTCCGGGCTCGGGGATCAGGCCCACGTCGTGGTAGTGCCGGATCGCCCGCGGTGTCGTGCCCACGAGGGCCGCCACGTCACCGATCTTGGACTGTCGCGAGACGAAGAAGGACATGGGCATCAGTGAAGGACCTTTCACGAACGAACGAACGAACGAGCGAAGACAGCTCCACCTGATCACGTAACGCTACGGCAGGTGCAAACCTGCACCTGCCCTGAGCGTCGAACCGTCCCGAACAGCACCAGCCCCCCCGTCCGCATGATCACGAAGCTACGGCCAACTCCCGAGTTCAGGAACAGGCTCAGCTGCGCAGGAACGCCGACAGGCCCGTCGTCAGCCGTTCGATGTCTTGCGTGTTGTTGTACGGGGACAGGCCCACGCGCAGGCCCCCCGCGGCTCCCAGACCGAGGTGGCGGGAGGCCTCCAGCGCGTAGAACGAGCCTGCGGGTGCGTGGACTTGGGACCGGGCGAGGAAGCGGTAGGCGTCCGCCGCGGCCCTGTCTTCGAAGGTGAGCAGCATCGTGGGGGTTCGTAGCGCCGCGCGGGAATGCCGTGTCACGCCGTCGAGTTGGGACAGCGCCGCCTCGACGCTCTCGCGCAGGGCCGTCTCGTGAACCTCGATCGCCGCGTAGGCGCGGCGCAGGCGCTCACGCCGGTCCCCCGCCGTGCCGGGGGCGAGATCGGCGAGGAAGTCCACGGCGGCGCGGGTGCCCGCGAGGGCTTCGTAGGGCAGGGTGCCCAGCTCGAAGCGCTCCGGTACCACGTCGGTCGACGGCCCGGGCTTGTCCGGCCGCAGGGTCTCCAACAGCTCGGGGGAAGCGGCCAGTACGCCGTGGTGGGGGCCGAAGAACTTGTACGGCGAGCAGACGAAGAAGTCCGCGCCCAGCGCCGCGACGTCCACGAAGGCGTGCGCGGCGAGATGGACGCCGTCGACGTACAGCAGCGCGCCCGCGCGGTGGACCAGGTCGGCGATGGCCGCGACGTCCGGCCGGGTCCCGATCAGGTTCGAGGCGGCGGTCACCGCGACCAGGCGCGTGCGGTCGGTCAGCAGGGCGCCGACGGACGCCACGGGCAGTTCGCCGGTGGCCGGGTCGAAGTCCGCCCAGCGCACCACGGCACCGGCTCGCTCGGCGGCCTGTATCCAGGGGCGGATGTTGGCGTCGTGGTCGAGCCGGCTCACCACCACCTCGTCGCCGGGAGCCCAACTCCGGGCCAGTACGCGGGAGAAGTCGTAGGTGAGCTGTGTGGCGCTGCGCCCGACGACGATGCCCGTGTCCCGCGCGCCCAGCAGGTCGGCCATCGCCCGCCGGAAGTCGCGGACGATCGTCTCGGCGTTGGTCTCTCCCGGCGCGACGGAGCCCCTGACCGACAGAGGATTGCTCAGCGCGTTCCTGATGGCCTCGATGACAGGGGTGGGCGTCTGCGTACCGCCGGGACCGTCGAAGTGCGCGACTCCCGCGCGCAGCGCGGGAAACCGGGCGCGCAACGCGTCGACGTCAAAGTCGGTCTCGGTCTCGGTCTCGGTGTCGGTGTCGTACGGCATGAGGTCCCCTGACCACGCTCGGCCCGGAGCGCGTATCCCGGCTCCGGGCCGATCATCGCAGACGGGGGTGACATCGCACTCCGAGCCGCAGGCCACCGCCCCGGCCCCCGGCGCGCTCACTGCTCGTACGACTCCACCTCGGCCACCGGACGGGCTTCCACCCGCTGCGGATCCTCGCCGGAGTCCGCCTCGGCCCTACGCCGCCGCAGCAGGTCCCAGCACTGGTCCAACCGCTGTTCCAGCACCTGGAGCCGCTCGCGTTCCGCCGGGCCGAGGCCCTTGCCGGGAGCCTGCTCGCGGAGGCGGTGTTCCTCCGCGACCAGCGCGTCGATCGTGTGCAGAATGTCGTCCGCCATGGCTGCCTCCGCTGTTGTGGGCCGCCGCCCGGTCGCCCGCTCGCCTCCGCTCAGAGCACCTCCAGCGGTACCGGCCCACGGACGGGTGGGAAGGCTTCGTCGAGGGCGGCGAGGTCGTCGTCGGTCAGGGTCAGTGAGAGCGCGGCACGGTTCTCGCGGACGTGTTCCGCCCGGCCCGCGCGGGGGATCGCGATCACGTGGCTCCGGCGAAGGACCCAGGCCAGTGCCACCTGTGCCGGTGTTGCCTCGTGCCGGTGTGCCACGGCTCGGAGTGCGGGGGCGGGCAGCAGCCGTCCCTGTTCGACCGGCGAGTAGGCCATGACCGGGACGCCGCGCTCGCCGCACCGGGGCAGCAGGTCGTACTCGATGCCGCGCCGGGTCAGGTTGTACAGGACCTGATTCGTGGCCATGGCGTCGCCGCCCGGCACCCCGGCCAGCTCCCACAGGTCGGCCGGGTCGAAGTTGCTGACTCCCCAGTGGCGGATCTTGCCCGCGCGGAGCAGTTCCTCGAACGCGGCGACCGTCTCCTCCAGCGGTACGGCGCCGCGCCAGTGCAGGAGGTAGAGGTCGATCCGGTCGGTACGCAGGCGTTTCAGGCTGCGTTCGCAGGCGTTGACGGTGTCCATCCGGCCCGCGTTGTACGGCAGCACCTTGGTCACCAGGAAGGCCTCGTCACGGCGAGCGGCGAGGGTTTCCCCGACCAGTTCCTCCGCGGCGCCCTGGCCGTACATCTCGGCCGTGTCGACCAGGGTCATACCCAGGTCGAGTCCCAGCAGCAGGGACTCCTTCTCACCCGCCCGGCGCGCGGGGTCCTGTGCCCAGCCCCAGGTGCCTTGCCCCAGCACGGGAACGTGTTCCCCCGAGGGGAGCGGGACGGTGCGGACGTCCTGTGTCGGTCCCATCGGCGGCCCCTCCTCTCGTGCTTCTTCAAGGCTCTCACCGGGGCGCCGCCTGTCAACCGCGGCGGTCACGTCGCGCGTCCCTCACCCACGTCGTCACGTCAACCGTGAGGGACCTCATGACCAGCACCGGCTCACTCAGCGGTCCCACCCGCGCTCCATGGACCGGCGCCCCGGGTGTCGCGCTCGCCACCGGCCTGGCCCTGGGGGTGCTCACCAATCTCGCCCAGGGCCGGCGCCCCGGCACCTGGAACCAGCTCGCCGACTCCGGCGCCGTCTGGCGCCTCGCGGCGTTCGCGGTCTGCGCGGCGCTGCCCCGGCGGACGCCCGTGGGTACAGCCGCCGCCACCGGACTGGTCACGGTGGTGAGCCTGGTGGTGGGCTGGCTACTACGGGTACGCCGAGTTCGGGCGCGCCGGCATGGGCTCCCCGCTCCGGCCTCTCGTCCGGACCGTCCTGTACGCCTGGACGCTGCACTACGCCACCCAGGCGTGGACGTGCCTCGCGCTCATGGCCGTCCTGCCGCTCGCGATGGCCCGCACGACCGGTGAACGCGTACGGACCGCGCTCACCGCCGCGCTCTTCGCACTGATCGCGTACACCGTCCTCTACGCGGGGATCCTCGACCGCGTCTCCGCGTAACACGGCACGTCTCCGCGTAACACGGCGCGCCTCCACGTGACACGCCGTCTCTGCACGCGACACCGGTCGGCGTGTCCGATCAGGGACGAAGGGGATCAGGCCGGACCGATCCGGCCGGACCCGGAGACGGCCGAGACACGACCTTCGGGGGCGCGGTCCCTTGCACCACGCAGTGGTCTAGACCTAGCGTGTGCCACTTGCGGCCCGTCCGTCTCGTACAGAGGACCGATCTGTGATCGACATCGTTGTTGTACTCCGCGCCGAAGACGCCGTACTCGACTTCCTGTCCGTTCTCACCGACGGAGAGACCGCCCTCGTCCTCGCCGATCACGGCCGGACACTCGCCTTCCCCGCCGGGAGGAGCCCGGCCGAACGGCTCGGGGACATCGCGCGCCACGTGCGTCCGGCCGACGAGGCGGCGGGGTCGCCCGGTCCCGTCCCCCTGGCGGAGCTCGTACGCGAGGTGGCCGGCGCCCGCGACGCGCGCGTGTGGACGCACTCACCGGCGGACAACCGGCGCAGCCGGGGCAAGGTGGGCCGGGACACGGCGATCGGCTGTGCGGGCCGCGAGGTGCGGCACGCCGTCGGCTATTCGCCGTTTCTCCAGGTCGTGAGCGACTTCGACCGTTCGCTGAACCGCGAACTGATCGCCACGAAGCTCGACTTCGTCAACCGGTCCTGCGAGCACCTGCTCACGGAGCAGTCGGCGGAGTACGTGGTCCAGACACCCCGCATACCGGCCACCGAGCGCTTCTTCCACACCGATGCCGACGAGCGCGAACGGCTCTTCGCGCTGCTGGCGAGCCTGGACGACGAGGCCGCCTCGATCCCGGATCCCTGGGAGTTCGGCAGTTCCCCGTACGAGAAGGACCGGCTGGACGCCACCGCCGCCTGGGTGCTGGGCCATCACGCCGGGACCGGCGGGTCCCTGGTGGAAGTGGGCGCGTGTGAAGGCGCCCTGACGCACCGTCTGGTCGCGGCGGGCCTCGCCGTTCACGCCACCGAGCCCAACCCCCTGTTCAGGGCGCGTCTCACCGAGGCCGTGCGGGGCACGGAGACCGTACGCGTATCGGCCGAGGATCTCGCGGAACTCACCGGGGCGGGCCGGCCGCGCGCCGGAGCGCACCTGCTCATCGAGATGCTCTACTACGGCCAGGATCTCGCCCTGCTGGACCGGCTGCCGACCGACCACGTGTTCGTCGCCCTCGAACCGGACGCCATGGACAGCCGCGTACGGCCCTGGCTCGCGGCGTCCGCGACCTGGCAGGAGGTGGAGAGCGTCCATCTGGTCCCGCCGCGCGTCGAAACCGTCTGCGCGGGTCGCGCCTATCTCATCAAACGCGGCAGCGACGGGCTCCTCCTCCGACGCACCGCCGGCTGAACGCCCGCATGACGCACCCGAATCCGGCCGTTCCGACTCACGGGGCGGACATCTACGACGTATGTGTGGGGCTCGGCTACCACTGCGAGACGACCTACCAGCTCCGCCGTATCACCGGGAACGAGTCGGCGCACTTCTTCGACTGGCTCGACCTCGACTTCGACGCGGTGGTCGAGCTCATCTCCGAGGACTTCGCCCACGTACTGCGTCCGGGGCAGGTGGAACCCTTCAGCGACGGGCTCTGCGCCCTCGACCGCGGCTCGGACATCCGGTTCTTCCACGACTTCCGGCCGGCCGACGGGCAGCTCCTCACCCAGGACGACATCGACAGCCAACTCGACGGTGTCAGAGCCAAGTTCGAGGCGCTCGCGGAGCGCTGGCGCGCCCTCGCCGACTCCCCCGCCCATGTGCTGTACGTCCACCACGACGCCTTCGACGAATGCGTCGCGAGGGATCTGGCGGGGCTGCGTCATGTGATCGCCACCGCGCACCCCGGGCAGCGGTTCTCGCTGCTGTGGCTGCGCCGCACGCCGCCCGCCGACGCCGCGGACCTGGCCCCGGGAATCTCGTGGGGGACGGTGGCGGAGGCCCCCGGCCGCTGGGAGGGCGACGACGCCCAGTGGGACGAGGTGTTCAGCGCCGTACGGATGTCGCCCGATCCTCTTTGGCCCACCCCACAACCGAGGAGACACCCCGCATGACTCCCGCACGCCCCGCCACCGTGATCCTCTCGCCGCACTTCGACGACGCCGTGCTCTCACTCGCGGGGCTCATTCCCCAGCTCCCGGGCCCCGTCACGGTGGTGACGGTGTACGGCGGCGAGCCCGGGCCCCACCACCCCGTCTCCTGGTGGGACAGCGTCTGCGGGTTCTCCACCGCTCGTGAGGCGTACCGCGCCCGCCGCGTGGAGGACGCGCGGGCCTGCGCGCTCCTGGGGGTCGAGAGCGTCTTTCTGAACCATCCCGACGGCCCCTACGGCGACGGGACGGAGCTGACGGCGATCGACCGTTTCCTGGCCGAACTGGCTCCGGAGACGCTGCTGTTGATACCCATCGCCACCAATCAGCCGGACCATGAGAAGGTTCGCGACCGTGCGCTGGCGGTGAGCGGGAACCTCGGCCGCCCGCTGCCGCTCGTCTACGCCGACCTCCCCTACACCGGCCATCTGAACGAGTGGGGATCCCCCGGAGCCGATCACGCGCTCAGCGGCAGTCACCTGTACGGCCTCGCCTACCAGGACATGACGAGCCGTCATGAGTTGCGCCTCGCCCATGACCTCACGCTGACGGATGACCAGTGGGCCCTGAAACGTGACGCGGTGCTCTGCTACGGCTCCCAACTCGCCCCGCTGGCCGCCGACCACGGCATGATGCTGGCCCGTACCGGGCCGTTGCGTGCCGAGCGCATCTGGTCGCTGGAGCCGGGGGCCGGGAGCACCGGAGGCGTCGGGAGCAGCTGACAGACGTACAGGGGCGGTGGGTTGGTGTGCCGCGAGTCGGCAGGCCGCGGCCCGGCGGGTCGTCACCAGCGGTACGAGCGCGGGGGCTCCTGGCCGGGCGGCGGCGTGCCGGTGTCGCGATTCGCCGTACCCGCCCCCGCCCCCGTCCAGGTCGGCGGACCGGGAACCGTACGCGCGACGCCCGGTGCGCCCGGCCCCTCCGTCACGTCCGGACGGTCCGTCTCACGCTTCCGGGCAGGGGTCTCGTTCCACTCGCCGTCCCCGAGGACCAGGAGCGGGTCGAACATGACGACCACACCGGCCAGCAGCAGGAAGACGAGCGGACCGAGCAGCATCGGGAACATGATCGAGGGCAGTGAGTCGGCGAAGGCCCCCGTGCGCGGCGCGCCGCCGGCGAGGTGCACGCTGATCGCCGCCATCCCCGTGTAGTGCATTCCGGTCACGGCCACGCCCATGATGAGGCTCGCGAGGAGGCTGGGGAAGAAGCCGCGGACGGTGACGGCGGCCCACAGCGCGGCGGTCGCGGCGACGACGGCGATCACCACGGAGATCGTCACGATCGTGGTGTCGTAGTGGAGTCGGCCCTCCAGGCTCATGCCCGCCATGCCCAGGTAGTGCATCGCCGCGACACCCAGACCGGTGATGACTCCGGCGGTGACCAGGACGGCCGGGGCGCTGCCCCGGTAGCCCACGATGAAGACTCCGACGCTGACCACGAGAACCGCCACGGCGAGGCTGGCGACCGTGAGCGGGATGTCGTAGCTGATCGGCGACTCGCGGACCTGGAAGCCCATCATGGCGATGAAGTGCATCGTCCAGATGCCGGAGCCGATGGACGCCGCCCCGAGCGACAACCACCCGGGTTTGAAGGACTGTTCCGCCCGGAGTGAGCGGGTGACACAGCGCAGTCCCAGCGCGCCGCCGAGACAGGCCATCACGAATGCCGCGATCGGCGTGATGACCCCGTAGCTGAATCCGTCAACCGTGCCTTGCATGTGCAGCACCCCTGTTCCTCACACCTGTGGAGATGATGTGTAGGCGCCCACATGACCGAATTGCAACCCTCATGAGCCAATAAAGCATGAACTCCGCTGCGCAAACAGCCCGTAGCGGCTGAAAATCACCCGGTGCCGGGCCGGGACGGCCACACGCAGGGGGAGCCCATCGAGTCGCGGATGACGGTCGAGATCTCGCCGAGCGCGCGCAGCTGGTCCGCGCGGATCGGGTCGAGGACGAGCCGGCGGACGGCCTCGACATGGCCCGGCGCGGTGACGAGGATCTTGTCGTGACCGGCGTCGGTGAGGGTCGCGACCGTGACGCGGCCGTTCTCCGGCGAGGGGCTGCGGCCGACCCAGCCGCGCTTCTCCAGCGTGGACACGGCGTGCGAGAGGCGCGACAGGGAGCCGTGGGCCAGGACCGCCAGGTCGCTCATGGGGAGGGTGCGCCCGGACGCCTCGGAGAGGCCCGCCAGCACCAGATAGCCGAAGAAGCTCACCTTGGCGTCGCTCTGGAGCTGCGCGTCCAGCGCGCTGACGAGACCGAGGAGCATGCCGCTGAACGGCACCCACGACTCCAGCTCGGTCGCGGAGAGCCACGGCGTGTCGTCGGCCGGGGCCGCCTCGTCCGGCATGGGACCATCGTAGCTGCTTGTTTGAGACTTCAAGCGTGAGCAGGATGGTTGTCGGTTGACATCTCAAGTCAGGAGCGGATCATGTCGCTGAAGATCGCGATCATTCTGGGCAGCACCCGTCCGGGCCGCAACGGCGAGGCCGTCGCCAAGTGGGCCCACGAGATCGCCGCCCGGCGCACCGACGCGGAGTTCGAGCTCGTCGACATCGCCGAGTTCGAACTTCCGCACCTGGACGAGGCGGTGCCGCCGACGATGGGGCAGTACGCGCACGCCCACACCCTGGCGTGGTCGGCGAAGATCGCCTCCTTCGACGGCTACCTCTTCGTCACTCCCGAGTACAACCACTCGACCTCCGGCGCCCTGAAGAACGCCATCGACTTCCTCTACGGCGAGTGGAACAACAAGGCCGCGGGCTTCGTCAGTTACGGCAGCGTCGGCGGCACCCGCGCGGTCGAGCATCTGCGTCTGATCATGTCCGAGCTCCAGGTGGCGACCGTACGGGCCCAGGTCGCCCTCTCCCTCTTCACGGACTTCGAGAACTTCTCCACCTTCAAGCCCGGTGAGCACCAGAAGGCGGCCCTGGACACCACGCTCGACCAGCTCGTGAGCTGGACCAAGGCCCTGCGGACGGTCCGTACCGACGCCTGAGACAAGATCGTTCCGGGGATCGGGTCCGGCGGAGCCCGCCCACCGGGTCCGCCGGACCGATCCGGTGACGTCGCTACGTCCGGGCCCCGCCCATGTCCAGCCACACGCACGTGTCGGTCGGCACCCGCTGCCCGCCGGTGTCCCGCAGCAAGGGTCCGCTGGCGAGCAGGACTTGGGCCCCGGCCGGGACCGTCACCGGCTCGGCACCGATGTTGACCAGGCAGCGGAAGCCTCCCGGCCGGTCGAAGCACACCGTGTCCGCGCCGGCGTTCGTCAGGGCCAGGGTCTCGGGGAGTCCCACCAGTCGCGCGCGGCGCAGTGCCAGCGCCTCGCGGTAGAGCGTGAGGACCGACTCCGGGTCGTCGAGCTGTGCCTCGACCGACATCGCGGCCCAGTCGGCAGGCTGGGGCAGCCACGGGGCGGCCGGGGCGCCGTCCGGTGAGAAGCCCAGCGACGCCGTGGCCCCCGTCCACGGCAGGGGTACACGACAGCCGTCCCTGCCCCGGTCCGCCCCCAGCGAACGGCGGAACGTCGGATCCTGGATCAGGGCGTCGGGGATGTCCCGCACCTCGGGCAGGCCCAGCTCGTCGCCCTGGTACACGTACACCCCGCCCGGCAGGGCCATGGTCAGAAGCGCCGCGGCGCGTGCCCGGCGGCGGCCGAGGACGGGATCGCTCGGGTCGGCCAGGCGCTTGTCGCCCATCTCGAAAGAGGTGTCCTCGCGTCCGTAGCGGGTGACATGGCGGATGGTGTCGTGGTTGGAGAGGACCCAGGTCGGGGGCGCGCCGACCGGCAGGTGCGCGGCGAGCGTGCCCTCGATGACGTCGCGCAGCGCCGCCGCGTCCCAGGCGCAGCACAGGAATTCGAAGTTGAAGGCGGAGTGGAGTTCGTCGGGGCGCAGGTAGCGGGCGAACTGATCGGGCGTCGGCAGCCACACCTCGCCGACGAAGGTGCGCCCGCCGTCGTAGCTGTCGAGGATCTTGCGCCATTCGCGGTAGATCTCGTGGACGGCGTCGCAGTCCTGGTAGGGCAGATCGGTGAGGTCCGGGTCCGGGCCGACATCCGGCAGGCCGGGCTTCTTGGCGAGGCCGTGGGCGACGTCGATACGGAAGCCGTCCACGCCCTTGCGCAGCCAGAAGTGCAGGATGTCCTCGAACTCGGCGCGTACGTCACGGTGTTCCCAGTTGAGGTCGGGCTGTTCGGGGGCGAACATGTGCAGATACCAGGGGCCGGGGGTGCCGTCCGGCTCGGTGACCCGCGTCCACGCGGCGCCGCCGAAGTACGACTGCCAGTCGTTGGGCGGCAGTTCGCCGTCCGTGCCGCGCCCGGGGACGAACCAGAAGCGGTCGCGCAGGGGCGATCCCGGCCCGTCCGCCAGCGCCTGCCGGAACCAGGGGTGCTGGTCGGAGCAGTGGTTGGGCACCAGGTCCACCAGGACGCGCAGGCCGTGCGTGTGCGCCTCGGCGATCAGGGTCTCGGCCTCGGCGAGGGTGCCGAAGCGGGGGTCGATGTCCCGGTAGTCGGCGACGTCGTAGCCGCCGTCGGCCATCGGGGAGGTGTACCAGGGCGTGAACCAGAGTGCGTCGACGCCCAGTTGACGCAGGTACGGCAGCCGGTCGCGGACACCTGCGAGGTCGCCCGTGCCGTCGCCGTCGGCGTCGGCGAAGCTCCGTACGTAGATCTGGTAGATCGCGGCGTGCCGCCACCAGGCGGTCGTGGACGGGGTGGCGGTGTCGGTCACGGGGACTCCTTGTGGGATGAGGGGTCC
>NZ_JARJHW010000112.1:0-24036 GCF_040560175.1 Streptomyces panacea | reverse complement strand
CAGCGCCACGAACGCGTCCTCCAGCGACGCCCGTTCGACCCCGAAGGCCCGCACGCGCACCCCCGCCCGTACGAGCCCCGCGTTCAGGTCGGCGGGCTCGGCCGGATCGCCCTCGCCGGACACCGGCAGCTCCCCGCTCACCCGGTCCCCGGCGACCGTCACATCGGTGACCCCCAGCTCCTTCAGCACCCGTGCGGCGTCCCCCGGATCGGGCGTCGTGACCGCCAGCCGGCCCCGGGTGCCGGCCGCCAGCTCGGGGACCGTGCCCTGGGTCAGCAGCCGCCCGCGGGCCATCACGGCGGCGTGCGTGCACACCTGTTCGACCTCGTCCAGCAGGTGTGAGGAGAGGAAGACCGTCGTGCCCTCCCGCGCCAGCTCCCGCACGAGCGTCCGGATCTCGCGCATGCCCTGCGGGTCGAGGCCGTTCGTCGGTTCGTCGAGCACCAGGAGCTCGCGCGGCTGGAGCAGCGCGGCGGCGAGCGCGAGCCGCTGCTTCATACCGAGCGAGTACGCCTTCGCCTTCTTGCCGCCCGCCGCCGTGAGCCCGACGCGCTCCAGCGCCTCGCCCACCCGGGCCCGCCGGGTGCGGGGATCGGCGGTCGGGTCGGCGCAGTCGTACCGCAGGAGATTGTCGCGGCCGTTCAAGTACCCGTACGGCGCGGGGCCTTCGATCAGCGCGCCCACCTGGGGCAGCACGGCCCTGGCGGCGCGCGGCATGGCGCGGCCGAGGACCGACGCCGTGCCCGCGGTCGGTTCCATGAGGCCCATGAGCATGCGGATGGTGGTGGTCTTGCCCGAGCCGTTGGGGCCGAGGAAGCCGAAGACGCTGCCGGCCGGTACGGCGAGGTCGAGACGGTCGACCGCGAGCTGCCCGCCCCGGTAGCGCTTGGTGAGTCCGTGTGTCTCTATGACGACGGTCATCCCGCGCCCATCCCTTCTCCCGCCCCGAGGCCACCCGTGCGGGCGGCGGACAGGGGTCCGCCCCGCCGTACGGAGCGTACGACGGGGCGGGCCACTCATGCGCGCCACCGCGGTGATGCGGTACCGAGCGCTACTTCGCCTCGTTGGCCGCCTTCACCAGCGCGTCCTTGGTGACCGCGCCGACGTAGACCTTGCCGTCGTCCGTCATCAGGGCGTTCACCAGGCGGGTCTTGAAGACCGTGCCCGAACCGAACTTCCCCTCGACCTTGTCGCCCAGCGCGTTCATGAACTGCTCCGCCTGGGCCGGCATGTCCTTCGACGCGGCGGCCGGTCCCTTGCCGCCGGTGTCGAGCTGGACCACGGTGGTCCAGCCCTCGCCGATGACGTTCGGCTCCGACCCGAGGCCCTTGGCGCCCTTGAGGTCCTTGGGCGCCTTGTGGGACTGGTCCTTGCCCGCGGCCTTCGACTCGTCGGCCTCCGTCACCTTCGCGCCCTTGGGGGGCGAGAAGTCGAAGGTGGACGCGGACGGCTTCGAGAAGTCGACCTTGGTGAAACCGACGTCGATCACGGCCTTGCCACCGCTGCTCGGCAGGAGCGTGAACTTCAGCGGCGTACCGGTCTTGGAGTCGACCGCCACCTTGATGGAGCCGATCGTCGAGCCGGCCTGCTTGGGCTTGATCACCAGCTGGTAGGCGTCACGGCCCGCGATCCGCGCCGTACCGTCGACGGTCACCGAGGTGGTGTCGCCCGCGGCCTTCAGGGCCTCCTTGGCGAAGTCCTG
Organism: Streptomyces panacea; assembly: GCF_040560175.1. Classification (NCBI taxonomy): domain Bacteria; kingdom Bacillati; phylum Actinomycetota; class Actinomycetes; order Kitasatosporales; family Streptomycetaceae; genus Streptomyces; species Streptomyces panacea. The sequence goes on along the minus strand of NZ_JARJHW010000112.1, from coordinate 22,334 downwards.
GGGCGTGGTGGGCAGATCCTTCGGAGCCGCCTGGTCCCTGCCCCTCCCGCCCTTCTCCGAGCCCTTCGCGGCGCCGGCCGGAGCCTTGGCGTGGTACGCCTCGTTGGAGGCGCTGTCGTACGCCCACACCTCGCCGCCGTTGTGGATCAGGCTGTACTCGGCGGCGCTGTCGAGGATCGACACGCGCTGCTTGTCGGGTCCGTCGGCGGCTACGCGCAGCGTGTGCTCGCCGGTGGCCAGCTCCATCAGCCGGCCGGTCGGCTCCGCGGCCGAACCGCCTTCCTCGCCGCCGGCTCCGCCCTTCGGCGCGAGCGCTCCGGCAGCCGGACCACCGACGCCGCCGAGGCTCCCCAGCGACGGGATGCCGAGGTCCGTGGTGATCTTGACCGTGCCGGACAGCCGCTCGGTGTCGGACGCCGCGATCTTCTCGATCAGCTTCTCCGCGCTGATCTTCGGCAGGTCCGGATCGCCCGACGCGGCGAGCGCCGGGACGAGTCCGATGGTGGCCGCCGCGATTCCCGCGACCGCGACGGGGACGACATAGCGCGCCGCTCTGCGACGGCCCGCCGGAACATCCCCGGTCTCGCCGGTCTCGCCGGTGATCTGTGCGCTGTCGTTCGGTGCCATGTGTGCCCTACCTCCGTGGTCGGCGGCTTCCGTCCCTTTGCACTCGTCCACCCCTTGCCGCCATTCTCACTCGAATTGGTCCGGGGTGGTGCTCTCCATAAGACCAAATCGGCTAATCGGAAGCGTCACCCCGCAGAGGCAACCTCGCGTACTGCTCTGGGATGACAGACGCGGCCGGCGACTCCCCCATCCAGTAGGGGACGGGGGAATCCGGCCTCGGGGACGTGAACGGGCGTCAGGGGACACCAAGGGGCGTACTCAGCCCGCCCGGTGGACCACCGCGTCGCACAGCTCCAGCAGGGCGGACTTCGCGTAGCACGCAGGCAGGGGCGCCAGCGCGGCACGCGCCTCCTCGGCGTACCGGACGGTGTCCCGCCGCGCCTGCTCCAGCGCCGGGTGGGCGCGCAGCCTGCGCAGCGCCTCCGCGTGCCGGGCGTCGTCCGTCAGGTCGCCGTCCAGCAGCTCGACCAGCTCGATGTCCTCCGGAAGGCCGTGCGCCTGCGCCTGGGCGCGCAGCAGCAGCACCGGCAGCGTGGGGATGCCCTCGCGGAGGTCGGTGCCGGGGGTCTTGCCGGACTCGTGGGAGTCGCTGGCGATGTCCAGGACGTCGTCGGCGAGCTGGAAGGCGACGCCGAGCCGCTCGCCGTACTGGGTGAGGATGTCGGTGACCGCCTCGTCGGCGCCGGACGTCAGCGCGCCGAAGCGGCCAGACACGGCGAACAGCGCGCCGGTCTTGCCGGCGAGCACGTCGAGGTAGTGGCCGACCGGGTCGCGCCCGTCGCGCGGTCCGGCCGTCTCCAGGATCTGACCCGTCACCAGCCGCTCGAACGCCTCGGCCTGGATCCGTACGGCCTCGGGGCCGAGGTCCGCCAGGATGTGCGAGGCGCGCGCGAAGAGGAAGTCGCCGGTGAGGACAGCGACGGAGTTGCCCCAGCGGCTGTTGGCGCTGTCCACACCCCGGCGTACGTCCGCCTCGTCCATCACGTCGTCGTGGTAGAGCGTCGCCAGGTGGGTCAGCTCGACGACCACGGCCGCCGGGACGATCCCCGGGGCGTACGGGTCACCGAACTGGGCCGCCAGCATCACGACCAGCGGCCGGAACCGCTTGCCGCCTGCGCGCACCAGATGCTGCGCCGCTTCCGTGATGAAAGGGACCTCGCTCTTGGTGGCTTCGAGGAGACCCGCCTCCACGGCCGACAATCCGCTCAGGACATCGGCTTCAAGAGCCGGGTCCCGCACGCTCAGCCCGAACGGCCCGACGACGGTCACGAGGGGTACTCCTGTCTGCTGACGATCACATGGATTGTCGATGTGTCGCTGCTGTCATTCAAGTCAGCGTATCCGGTCGAGTTTCGATCACCATGGGCGCCTTCCCGGCTCCGCCCGTATGTTCGTGATCGGTAAATACGACCAGAACTGACCCCGTTTGTCTGTACCCCCCGCCCGTTCGGGCTACCGCCGGTACGGTCCCCCAACACCCCACCCCACTCAGGCTCTTTCGGTCATTGCGCGCTTTTCACCACTGCCGCGGCCGGGCAACACCGACGTAACGTGTCCAGCATCGATCCGGAAAGCGAGGCAGCACCGATGCCCGAGCAGAGCCCGCTCGAACTGGCCGAGGGCGATCCCTTCGGTCCGCACAACCTCCCGTACGGCGTCTTCACCACGGCCGACGAGCCCGAGCGCCGTCGGCTCGGGGTCCGTGTCGGCGGCCATGTGCTCGACGCGGGAGCCGCCGCGCACGCGCTGGGCTCCCCGTACACCGCGCTGCTGGACCGGCCCTCTCTCAACCCCCTGATGGCCGCCGGACGCACCGCCTGGCGCGATGTGCGCCGGGCGCTCACCGCCTGGGTCACGGTGCCCGCGCACCGCCCGGACATAGAGCCGCTGCTGCACCCGATCGGCTCGGTCACGATGTGTCTGCCGTACGAGGTCGCCGACTGGGTCGACTTCTACGCCAGCGAGCACCACGCCACCAACCTGGGCCGGATCTTCCGGCCCGACGGTGAGCCGCTGACACCCAACTGGAAGCACCTGCCGATCGGTTACCACGGCCGCGCGGGCACGGTCGTCGTCTCGGGGACGGACATCGTGCGCCCGTCCGGGCAGCGCAAGGGGCCCGCCGACGCCGTTCCGGTCTTCGGGGCCTCGGTCAAGCTCGACATCGAGACGGAGGTCGGTTTCGTCGTCGGCACCCCGTCGGCGATGGGCTCCGCGGTGGAGCTGGCCGCCTTCGACGACCACGTCTTCGGTCTCTCGCTGCTCAACGACTGGTCGGCGCGCGACATCCAGGGCTGGGAGAACGTGCCGCTGGGCCCGTTCCTCGGCAAGTCCTTCGCCACGTCCGTGTCGGCCTGGGTGACGCCCCTGGCGGCCCTGGACGCCGCGCGGGTGTCTCCCCCGCCCCGTACGCACCCCCTGCTGCCGTATCTGGACGACGCGGACGAGGAGGTGCCCGGCGGCTTCGACCTGCGGATCACGGTCACGCTCAACGGCCAGGTGCTCTCCGAGCCGCCCTTCGCGGGCATGTACTGGACCGCGGCGCAGCAGCTGGCCCATATGACGGTGAACGGCGCCTCGCTGCGTACGGGCGATCTGTACGGCTCCGGCACGGTCAGCGGTCCCGACCACGACCAGCGCGGCTCCCTCATCGAGCTGACCTGGAACGGCACGGAGCCGATCGAACTGGCCGACGGCAAGCGGACGTTCCTGGAGGACGGCGACGAGATCACGCTCACCGCCTGGGCCCCGGGCCCGGACGGCGTCCGCGTCGGTCTCGGCGAGGTGACCGGCCGGATCGTCGCGGGGTGAGAACGGCCCCGCGGCCGCTCACGCCGCTGCTGGTCCTGCCGCTGGTGCTGCTCATCGCCCTGCTGACGGCCCTCGTCCTCCGGGGCGTTGGGGAGGACCCCGGTTACGCGGAGGGTTACACCTTCGGCCGGGACGAGGGCCCGCGCGGCCATCTGGGCGGGGCCGACGCGTCCAACACCGGGGCCGCCCGGTCCGAGTGCGGCGAGCACGCGGGGACCGACGGCGTGGAGACGAACGCGCGCTGGATGGCCGGCTGCGTGGACGGCGCGCTCGGACTCCCGAAGGCGCCCCCGGACTCCTGAGCACACGGCCGCGAACGGCGCGGGGCCCCACCGGTGTCGGTGGGGCCCCGCGGTGCTTCCGGGTGTACGGGCTACCGCACGAAGACGCCCGCCTGGCTCGCCAGGTCCAGGAAGTACTGCGGCGCGAGGCCCAGTACCAGCGTGACCGCGACGCCCACCGCGATCGTGGTCATCGTCAGCGGCGAGGGCACGGCGACCGTGGGGCCGTCCGCCTTCGGCTCGCTGAAGAACATCAGCACGATGACGCGGATGTAGAAGAACGCGGCGATGGCCGACGAGATCACACCGACCACGACCAGCGAACCGGCCCCGCCGTCCGCCGCCGCCTTGAAGACGGCGAACTTGCCGGAGAAGCCCGAGGTCAGCGGAATGCCGGCGAAGGCGAGCAGGAAGACCGCGAAGACCGCGGCCACCAGGGGTGAACGCCGTCCCAGCCCCGCCCACTTGGACAGGTGCGTGGCCTCGCCGCCCGCGTCGCGCACCAGCGTGACGACGGCGAACGCGCCGACCGTGACGAAGGAGTACGCCGCCAGATAGAAGAGGACGGAGGAGATGCCCTCGTCCGTCATCGCGATGACACCGGCCAGGATGAAGCCCGCGTGCGCGATCGACGAGTACGCCAGGAGGCGCTTTATGTCCGTCTGCGTGATGGCGACGATCGCACCGAACAGCATGGTGACGATCGCGATACCGAACATCACCGGCCGGAAGTCCCAGCGCAGGCCCGGCAGGACGACGTAGAGCAGTCGCAGCAGCGCGCCGAACGCCGCCACCTTCGTCGCGGCGGCCATGAAGCCGGTGACCGGCGTGGGCGCGCCCTGGTAGACGTCCGGGGTCCACATGTGGAACGGCACCGCGCCGACCTTGAAGAGCAGGCCCATGAGGATCATCGCGCCGCCGATGAGCAGCAGCGCGTCGTTGCCCATGGTGTCCGCGAGGACCGGGTCGACGGTGCCGACCGTGCCGTCCACGACGGCGGCGATGCGCGCGTACGACACCGAGCCCGCGTAGCCGTACAGCAGCGCGACGCCGAAGAGCAGGAACGCGGACGAGAAGGCGCCGAGGAGGAAGTACTTCACCGCGGCCTCCTGCGACATGAGCCGCTTGCGGCGGGCCAGGGCGCAGAGGAGGTAGAGCGGGAGGGAGAAGACCTCCAGCGCGATGAAGAGCGTCAGCAGGTCGTTGGCGGCCGGAAAGACCAGCATGCCGGCCACCGCGAACAGCATGATCGGGAAGACTTCGGTGGTGGTGAACCCGGCCCGGACGGCCGCCTTCTCGCTCTCGCTGCCGGGCACCGAGGCGCCCTGGGCGGCGAACGAGTCGATGCGGGTGCCGTGGCTCTCCGGGTCGAGCCTGCGCTCGGCGAAGGTGAACACGGCGACGACCGACGTCAGGAGGATGACGCCCTGGAGGAACAGCGCGGGGCCGTCCACCGCGATCGCGCCCATGGCCGCGAGGTGCGCCTTGGTGCTGCCGTATCCGCCCGCCGCCAGGGCGACCACCGCGGCGAAGGCGGCGGCCAGGGCGACGACCGAGAGGAAGAGCTGCGCGTAGTAGCGCCCCTTCCGCGGGACGAAGGCCTCCAGGAGGATGCCCAGGACCGCGGCGCCCAGCACGATCAGTACGGGAGCCAGTTGCGCGTATTCGATCTTGGGGGCCGGGATCTTGTCGATCCCCTGGGCCGCCGTCGTTGTCCACAGGCTGTGGACAGCTGTCGCACTCACGGGGCTGCCTCCACCTCGGGCTTGGGGTCGGTCTTATGGACGTCACTCATGGTGTGCTCCACCGCCGGGTTCACGATGTCGGTCAGCGGCTTCGGGTAGACGCCCAGGAAGAGAAGGAGCGCGATCAGCGGGGTGACGACCGCCAGCTCACGGAGCTTCAGGTCCGGCATGGAACGGACCGACTCGTTCACCGGGCCCGTCATCGTGCGCTGGTAGAGGACCAGGACGTAGAGCGCGGCGAGCACGATGCCGATGGTCGCGATGATGCCGATCACCGGATATCTGCTGAATGTGCCGACCAGGACCAGGAATTCGCTCACGAACGGGGCGAGCCCCGGCAGCGAGAGGGTCGCGAGACCACCGATCAGGAAGGTGCCGGCCAGGACGGGGGCGACCTTCTGCACTCCGCCGTAGTCCGAGATGAGCCGAGAACCGCGCCGCGAGATCAGGAAGCCCGCGACCAGCAGCAGCGCGGCCGTCGAGATTCCGTGGTTGATCATGTACAGCGTCGCGCCCGACTGGCCCTGGCTGGTCATCGCGAAGATGCCCATGATGATGAAGCCGAAGTGCGAGATCGACGCGTAGGCGATGAGCCGCTTGATGTCACGCTGGCCGACCGCGAGCAGCGCCCCGTAGATGATGCTGATCAGCGCCAGCACCAGCACCACGGGGGTCGCCCACTTGGACGCCTCCGGGAAGAGCTGGAGGCAGAAGCGCAGCATCGCGAACGTGCCGACCTTGTCGACCACCGCGGTGATCAGGACCGCGACGGGCGCGGTGGCCTCGCCCATGGCGTTGGGCAGCCAGGTGTGCACCGGCCACAGCGGCGCCTTGACGGCGAAGGCGAAGAAGAAGCCCAGGAAGAGCCACCTCTCCATGCCCGTCGACATGTCCAGCGTGCCGTTGGCCCTGGCCTCGGCGATCTCGGCCAGCGAGAAGGTCCCCGCCTGCACGAACAGACCGATGACGGCGGCCAGCATGATCAGGCCGCCGGCCAGGTTGTAGAGGAGGAACTTCACGGCCGCGTACGACCGCTGGGTGGCTCCGGCCTCGTCGCCGCCCGCGTGGGCCCGGTCCCCGAAGCCGCCGATGAGGAAGTACACCGGGATGAGCATGGCTTCGAACAGGATGTAGAAGAGGAAGACGTCGGTGGCCTCGAAGGAGAGGATCACCATCGCCTCGACCATCAGGATCAGGGCGAAGAAGCCCTGCGTCGGCCGCCAGCGGGAGCTCTTCGTCTCCAGCGGGTCGGCGTCGTGCCAGCCCGCGAGGATGACGAAGGGAATCAGCAGGGCGGTGAGCGCCATGAGCGCCACACCGATGCCGTCCACGCCCAGTTCGTACCTGACCCCGAAGTCGGGGATCCAGGCGTGGGACTCCGTCAGCTGGTAGCGGTCGCCACCCGGGTCGAAGCGGACCAGCGTGATGATCGCCAGCACGAGCGTGGCGAGCGAGAAGCCCAGAGCGATCCATTTGGCCGCGGTGCGCCTGGCGGCCGGGACGGCCGCCGTGACGATCGCGCCGATCGCCGGGACGGCCGCCGTCGCCGTCAGAAGGGGGAACGACATTTGATTACACCGCCCTCATCAGCAGGGTCGCGGCGATGAGCACTGCCGTACCTCCGAACATCGAGACCGCGTAGGAGCGGGCGTAGCCGTTCTGCAGCTTGCGCAGCCGGCCGGAGAGCCCGCCGAACGACGCCGCGGTGCCGTTGACGACACCGTCGACCAGGGTGTGGTCGACGTACACGAGAGAGCGGGTGAGGTGCTCGCCGCCGCGGACCAGGACCACATGGTTGAAGTCGTCCTGGAGGAGATCGCGGCGGGCGGCGCGGGTGACCAGCGAGCCGCGCGGCGCGGTGACCGGCACCGGCTTGCGGCCGTACTGGAGATACGCGACACCGACGCCGATGAGCAGCACCACGACCGTGCAGGTGGTGACGGCCGCCGCGCTGATGGGCGGGTGGCCGTGCTCGAACTGGGTGACCGGCTCCAGCCACTTCACGAACGACTCGTTGATCGAGAAGAGACCGCCCGCGAAGACCGAGCCGAAGGCGAGGACGATCATCGGGATCGTCATCGACTTGGGCGACTCGTGCGGGTGCGGCTCGTTGCCGTCCGCGTCGGGCTGCCAGCGCTTCTCGCCGAAGAAGGTCATCAGCATCACGCGCGTCATGTAGTACGCCGTGAGGGCCGCGCCCAGCAGGGTGACGGCGCCGAGGATCCAGCCCTCGGTGCCTCCCTTGGCGAACGCCGCCTCGATGATCTTGTCCTTCGACCAGAAGCCGGAGAGACCCGGGAAGCCGATGATCGCGAGATAGCCGAGACCGAAGGTGACGAAGGTGACCGGCATGTACTTCCGCAGGCCCCCGTACTTCCGCATGTCCACTTCGTCGTTCATGCCGTGCATGACCGAGCCGGCGCCGAGGAACAGCCCCGCCTTGAAGAAGCCGTGCGTCACCAGGTGCATGATCGCGAAGACGTAGCCGATGGGGCCGAGGCCCGCGGCCAGGATCATGTAGCCGATCTGGGACATCGTCGAGCCCGCGAGGGCCTTCTTGATGTCGTCCTTCGCGCAACCGACGATCGCACCGAAGAGGAGCGTGACCGCTCCGACGATCACGACCACCAGCTGGGCGTCCGGCGAGGCGTTGAAGATCGCGCCGGAGCGGGTGATCAGATACACGCCCGCCGTCACCATCGTCGCCGCGTGGATCAGGGCCGAGACCGGGGTCGGGCCCTCCATCGCGTCGCCGAGCCAGGACTGGAGCGGCACCTGCGCGGACTTGCCGCACGCGGCGAGCAGGAGCATCAGGCCGATGCCCGTGATCGTGCCGCCGCTCGCCTCACCGGTGGACTCCAGGACGGGCCCGAAGGCGAACGTGCCGAAGGTGGTGAACATCAGCATGATCGCGATCGACAGACCCATGTCGCCGACGCGGTTGACCAGGAACGCCTTCTTGGCGGCCGTGGCCGCGCTGGGCTTGTGCTGCCAGAAGCCGATGAGCAGGTACGACGCGAGGCCGACACCCTCCCAGCCGAAGTACAGCAGCAGGTAGTTGTCCGCGAGGACCAGCAGCAGCATCGCGGCGAGGAACAGGTTCAGATAGCCGAAGAAGCGGCGGCGCCGCTCGTCGTGCTCCATGTACCCGATGGAGTAGATGTGGATCAGGGTGCCGACACCGGTGATCAGCAGCACGAACGTCATGGACAGCTGGTCGAGCTGGAAGGCGATGTCCGCCTGGAAGCTCTCGACGGGAACCCAGCTGAACAGGTGCTGGTGCAGGGCGCGTTCCTCGCCGCCCTTGCCCAGCATGTCCGCGAACAGCACCACGCCGATCACGAAGGAGGCAGCCGCCAGCAGCGTGCCGAGGATGTGGCCCACCCGGTCGAAACGCCGCCCGCCGCACAGCAGGAGACCTGCTCCGAGCAGGGGCGCCGCGATGAGCAGCGCAATCAGATTCTCCACGATTCAGCGACCCCTCAGAGCTTCATCAGGCTGGCGTCGTCGACCGAGGCCGAGTGGCGCGAACGGAACAGCGACACGATGATCGCGAGCCCGACGACGACTTCCGCCGCTGCCACGACCATCGTGAAGAAGGCGATGATCTGGCCGTCCAGATTGCCGTGCATCCGGGAGAAGGCGACGAATGCGAGGTTGCACGCGTTGAGCATCAGCTCGACACACATGAAGACGACGATCGCATTGCGCCGGATCAGCACTCCGGCCGCACCGATGGTGAACAACAGGGCGGCGAGATAGAGGTAGTTGACCGGATTCATTTGGTGACGCCCTCCTCGCGGTCCTCGCGGTCCCGGCGCTCGTCGCGGCCGAGGCGCTCCGTCGACCGCTGTTCCAGCGCCTTCAGGTCGGCGATGGCCTCACCGGAGACGTCCCGGATCTGGCCGCGGTCCTTCAGCGTCTTGCTGACCGTCAGCTCCGAGGTGGTGCCGTCGGGCAGCAGACCGGCGATGTCCACCGCGTTGTGCCTGGCGTAGACGCCGGGCGCGGGCAGCGGCGGCAGGTGCTTGCCGCGGATGCGCTGCTCGGACATCTCCCGCTGGGTCAGGGCCCGTTCGGTGCGCTCGCGGTGCGTGAGCACCATCGCGCCGATCGAGGCCGTGATCAGCAGGGCGCCGGTGATCTCGAAGGCGAACACGTACTTGGTGAAGATCAGGGCGGCCAGGCCCTCGACGTTGCCTCCGGCGTTGGCGACGCCGAGACCGGCGAAGGTCGTCAGCGACGCGTTGCCGATGCCGGCGATCAGCAGGACGCCGAAGCCGAGCCCGCAGGCGGCGGCCCACCAGCGCTGGCCCTTGATCGTCTCCGTGAGCGAGTCGGCGGCGGTGACGCCGACGAGCATGACCACGAAGAGGAACAGCATCATGATCGCGCCGGTGTAGACCACGATCTGCACGATGCCCAGGAAGTACGCCCCGTTGGCCAGGTAGAAGACCGCCAGGATGATCATGGTCCCGGCGAGACAGAGCGCGCTGTGCACGGCCCGCCTCATCAGGATCGTGCAGAGCGCGCCGATCACGGCGACGGTGCCGAGAATCCAGAACTGGACGGCCTCGCCGGTCGAGGTGAGGGAAGCGGCGAGCGTGTTCATCCGCCGATCACCTTCTTCGAAGCCGGTTCGTCCTCGCCGAAGTCGGAGGCGCCTTCCTGCGGGCGCTCGCCCTTGGTGAAGGCGACCTGCCGGACCGTGCCGGGAGCGGCTTCGGTCACCAGGCCCCGGTAGTAGTCCTGTTCGTCCGTGCCGGGGAAGATCGAGTGCGGCGACTCGACCATGCCCTCCTCCAGACCGGCGAGCAGCTGCTCCTTGGTGTAGATGAGGCTCTCGCGCGAACTGTCCGCCAGCTCGAACTCGTTCGTCATCGTGAGCGCCCGCGTGGGGCACGCCTCGATGCACAGTCCGCAGAGGATGCAGCGCGCGTAGTTGATCTGGTAGACGCGGCCGTAACGCTCGCCCGGGGAGTAGCGCTCCTCCTCGGTGTTGTCCGCGCCCTCCACGTAGATCGCGTCCGCCGGGCAGGCCCAGGCGCACAGCTCGCAGCCGATGCACTTCTCCAGGCCGTCCGGATGACGGTTCAGCTGATGGCGGCCGTGGAAGCGCGGCGCCGTCACCTTCTCCGTCTCCGGATACTGCTCGGTCAGCCGCTTCTTGAACATGGCCTTGAAGGTCACGCCGAAGCCGGCGACCGGATTCAGCCGGCGCGCGCCGGGGTCGTCCCCCTTCGAACCTTTGGAAGCGTTGTCAGGCACCGTCAGCCTCCTTTCCGTCACTCGCGTCACTCTCAGTATTGACTCCGCCACTGACAACCAGTTCGCGCTCACCGCGTGAGCGCCGGCGCGGCACGGGCGGCAGGGTCTGCCCCGGCAGCGGAGGCACCGGGAATCCGCCGGCCATCGGGTCGAACGGGGGCGGTGGTGGTTCGGCCGCGGCCGCGGCCTTCTCCTTCTTGTCCCGGAAGATGTCGGCGACGAAGGAGAGCAGCAGGATCGCGATGACGGCCCCGGCGACGTACAGGACGATGTCCTGGAAGTCGTAGTTCTCGTTCCGCAGGGCACGCACGGTCGCCACCAGCATCAGCCAGACGACCGAGACCGGGATCAGGACCTTCCAGCCGAGCTTCATCAACTGGTCGTAGCGCACGCGCGGCAGCGTGCCGCGCAGCCAGATGAAGAAGAACAGCAGCAGCTGGACCTTGACGATGAACCAGAGCATCGGCCACCAGCCGTGGTTCGCACCCTCCCAGAACGTGGAGATCGGGTACGGGGCCCGCCAGCCGCCCAGGAAGAGCGTGGTGGCCACGGCGGAGACGGTGACCATGTTGACGTACTCGGCCAGCATGAACAGCGCGAACTTGATCGAGGAGTACTCGGTGTTGAAGCCGCCGACCAGGTCGCCCTCGGACTCGGGCATGTCGAACGGCGCGCGGTTGGTCTCGCCGACCATCGTCACGATGTAGATGATGAAGGAGACCGGCAGCAGGATGATGTACCACCGGTCGGCCTGCGCCTCGACGATCGCCGAGGTCGACATCGACCCGGAGTAGAGGAACACCGAGGCGAAGGCGGCGCCCATGGCGATCTCGTAGGAGATCATCTGCGCGCACGAGCGCAAGCCACCGAGCAGCGGGTACGTCGATCCGGACGACCAGCCGGCGAGGACGATGCCGTAGATGCCGACCGAGGCGACCGCGAGGATGTAGAGCATCGCGATCGGCAGGTCGGTCAGCTGCATCGTCGTGCGGTGGCCGAAGATCGAGACCTCGTTGCCCGCGGGGCCGAAGGGGATCACGGCGATCGCCATGAAGGCGGGCACCGCCGCGATGATCGGCGCCAGGATGTAGACGACCTTGTCGGCCCGCTTGACGACGACGTCTTCCTTCAGCATCAGCTTGATGCCGTCGGCGAGCGACTGGAGCATGCCCCAGGGGCCGTGCCGGTTGGGCCCGATGCGCAGCTGCATCCAGGCGACGACCTTGCGCTCCCAGACGATGGCGACCAGCACGGTCACCATCAGGAACGCGAAGCAGAAGACGGCCTTGAAGGCCACCAGCCACCACGGGTCGGTGCCGAACATCGAGAGGTCCTCGGCGGCGAGGACGCTCTGCGCGGGAGCCGCGCCGAGTTGGGCGAGGGCGGTCATGCGCGCACCTCCGGTGCGTCGGACTCCGGGGCACCGGACAGCGGCGCGCCGGCCGGGGCCTGCGCGTCGGCGGGGCCGATCCGGACCAGCGTGCCCGGCCGGGAGCCGGTGTCCGCGAGGACGCCGCCGCCGGTCGAGTTCAGCGGCAGCCAGACGACCTTGTCGGGCATCTCCGTGACGCTGAGCGGCAGTTCGACCGTGCCGGCGGGCCCGGTGACGGCCAGAACGTCGCCGTCCTCGACCCCCGTCTCGGCCGCCGTGGTGGCGGAGAGCCGGGCGACGGCCGCGTGGCGGGTGCCCGCCAGGGCCTCGTCGCCGTCCTGGAGCCGGCCCTGGTCGAGCAGCAGCCGGTGACCGGCGAGGACCGCCTCGCCGGTGCCCGGTCGGGGCAGCGGACGCGAGGACTCGACGGGCGGTTCGGCGCGCGGGCCGTCCCAGTTGCCGAGCCGGTCCAGTTCGGTGCGTGCGGCCCTCAGGTCGGGCAGCGCCAGGGGTACGTCCATGGCGTCGGCGAGCATGTGCAGCACCCGCGCGTCGTCCGTGGCCAGCCGGCGGGTCATCTGGTCGGGCTTGAGCGCCGCGTCGAACATGCGCGCCCTGCCTTCCCAGTTGAGGAAGGTGCCGGCCTTCTCGGCGACGGCCGCGACCGGGAAGACGACGTCGGCGTGGTCGGTGACCTCGCTGGGACGCAGCTCCAGCGACACCAGGAACCCGACGGCCGCGAGCGCCTCACGCGCGCGGGCCGGGTCCGGCAGGTCGGCGACCTCGACGCCCGCGACGAGGAGCGCGCCGAGTTCGCCGGTCGCGGCGGCCTCGACGATCTGGCCGGTGTCCCGGCCGTGGCGGTGCGGCAGTTCGCGTACCCGCCAGATCTCCGCGGTCTCCTCACGGGCCCGCGGGTCCGTGGCGGGACGGCCGCCGGGCAGCAGTGTCGGCAGCGCGCCGGCCTCGACCGCGCCGCGCTCACCGGCCCTGCGCGGGACCCAGACGAGCCGGGCGCCGGTCGCGGTGGCGGCCCTGGCGGCGGCGGTGAGCCCGCCGGGAACGGCGGCGAGCCGTTCGCCGACGACGATCACCGCGCCGCTCTCACGCAGGGCGTCGGCGGCGCGGGTACCCGCGCCTTCGAGGCCGGTCCGCGAGGCGAGCGCGTCGAGCCATTCGGTCTCGGTGCCGGGCGCGGCGGGCAGCAGCGTGCCGCCCGACTTGGTCAGACCGGGGGTGGCGTGCGTGGCGAGGGAGAAGGCGCGCTGCCCGTGCTTGCGGTGGGCCTTGCGCATCCTCAGGAAGACGCCGGGCGCCTCCTCCTCGGACTCGAACCCGACGAGCAGGACGGCCGGGGCCTTCTCCAGCGTCGTGTTGGTGACGCCCGTGCCGTCCAGGTCGAGACCGTGGCCCGCGACATGGGCGGCGAGGAACTCGGCCTCCTCGGCGCTGTGCACGCGCGCGCGGAAGTCGATGTCGTTGGTGTCGAGCGCGACGCGGGTGAACTTGGCGTACGCGTAGGAGTCCTCGACCGTCAGCCGGCCGCCGGTCAGGACGGCGGCCCGGCCGCGCGCGGCGGCGAGACCGTTCGCGGCGGCCTCAAGTGCCTCCGGCCAGCTCGCCGGTGCCAGCTCGCCGTCCGCGCCCCGGACCAGAGGCGTGGTGAGCCGGTCCGGCCGCTGCGCGTAGCGGAAGCCGAACCGCCCCTTGTCGCAGATCCACTCCTCGTTGACCTCGGGGTCGTCGGCGGCCATGCGCCGCATGACCTTGCCGCGCCGGTGGTCGGTGCGGGTGGCGCAGCCGCCCGCGCAGTGCTCGCAGACACTCGGCGATGAGACCAGGTCGAACGGGCGGGAGCGGAAGCGGTACGCCGCCGAGGTCAGCGCGCCGACCGGGCAGATCTGGATGGTGTTGCCGGAGAAGTACGACTCGAAGGGGTCGCCCACGCCGATGCCGACCTGCTGGAGCGCGCCGCGCTCCAGGAACTCGATCACCGGGTCGCCCGCGACCTGGTTGGAGAAGCGGGTGCAGCGCGCGCAGAGCACGCACCGCTCACGGTCGAGCAGCACCTGGGTGGAGATCGGTACGGGCTTCTCGAAGGTCCGCTTCTTGCCCTCGAACCGGGTGTCGCTCTGGCCGGTGCTCATCGCCTGGTTCTGCAGCGGGCACTCACCGCCCTTGTCGCAGACCGGGCAGTCCAGCGGGTGGTTGATGAGCAGCAGCTCCATCACACCGCGCTGGGCCTTCTCGGCGACCGGCGAGGTGATCTGCGACTTGACGACCATGCCGTCGGTGCAGGTGATGGTGCAGGAGGCCATCGGCTTGCGCTGGCCCTCGACCTCGACGATGCACTGCCGGCAGGCGCCGGCCGGGTCGAGGAGCGGGTGGTCGCAGAAGCGCGGGATCTCGATGCCGAGGAGTTCGGCCGCGCGGATCACCAGGGTCCCCTTGGGGACCGAGATCTCGATGCCGTCGATCGTCAGCGAGACGAGATCTTCGGGCGGGACCGCCGCCTCGCCGCCGCCTGTGGGGGCGGAGGTGGTGACTGTCATGCGTTCACCTCCAGGTGCGCGTGCTGGTCGGCCCACAGGGTGGACTTCGCCGGGTCGAAGGGGCAGCCCTTGCCGGTGATGTGCTGCTCGTACTCCTCGCGGAAGAACTTGAGCGAGGAGAAGATCGGCGCGGCGGCGCCGTCGCCGAGGGCGCAGAACGACTTGCCGTTGATGTTGTCGGCGATGTCGTTGAGCTTGTCGAGGTCCGAGGGCACGCCCTTGCCGGCTTCGATGTCGCGCAGCAACTGGACCAGCCAGTAGGTGCCTTCACGGCACGGGGTGCACTTGCCGCAGGACTCGTGGGCGTAGAACTCGGTCCAGCGGGTGACGGCGCGCACCACGCAGGTGGTCTCGTCGAAGCACTGGAGCGCCTTGGTGCCGAGCATGGATCCGGCGGCGCCGACGCCCTCGTAGTCGAGCGGCACGTCCAGGTGCTCGTCGGTGAACATCGGCGTGGAGGAGCCGCCCGGCGTCCAGAACTTGAGCCGGTGGCCCTTGCGGATGCCGCCGCCCATGTCGAGCAGTTGGCGCAGCGTGATGCCGAGCGGGGCCTCGTACTGGCCGGGGCTGGTGACATGGCCGCTGAGCGAGTAGAGCGTGAAGCCCGCGGACTTCTCGCTGCCCATCGATTTGAACCAGTCCTTGCCGCGGTTGAGGATCGCGGGAACCGAGGCGATGGACTCGACGTTGTTCACGACAGTGGGGCACGCGTAGAGACCCGCGACCGCCGGGAACGGCGGGCGGAGGCGGGGCTGTCCGCGCCGTCCCTCCAGCGAGTCCAGCAGCGCGGTCTCCTCGCCGCAGATGTACGCGCCGGCCCCCGCGTGCACGGTGATGTCGAGGTCGATCCCGCTGCCGAGGATGTCCTTGCCGAGGTAGCCCGCCTCGTAGGCCTCACGTACGGCCTCGTGCAGCCTGCGCAGCACGGGCACGACCTCGCCGCGCAGATAGATGAACGCGTGCTGCGAGCGGATCGCGTAGCAGGCGATGATCATTCCCTCGATGAGGGAGTGCGGGTTGGCGAAGAGAAGGGGGATGTCCTTGCAGGTGCCGGGCTCCGACTCGTCGGCGTTGACGACGAGATAGTGCGGTTTGCCGTCGCCCTGCGGAATGAACTGCCACTTCATACCGGTGGGGAAGCCCGCGCCGCCCCTGCCGCGCAGACCGGAGTCCTTCACGTACGCGATGAGGTCGTCGGGCGTCATGGCGAGCGCCTTGCGCAGCCCCTCGTACCCGTCGTGCCGCCGGTAGGTGTCCAGCGTCCACGCGTCGGGCTCGTCCCAGAACGCGGACAGGACCGGAGAGAGGAGCTTCTCCGGGCCGGTGTCGCTCATCTCGGGTGCTGTGGTCATCACTTCCCCTCCTCGGCTACCGGGCCCGTGGGGTTCGCGGGGTCGGACGCCGCGGTCCGCTGCGGCGCGTCGTGCGAGCTCAGGTGCTCGGAACCGGGCTGGGGCGGCGCGTCCCGCGGAACCGCGTCGCGCGGGGCCGGCGTACGCGCCGGGACGGCCTCGCCCTTGGCGAGCTTGAGGCCGATCAGCGAGGCGGGGCCCGCGCCACCGGTGGCGGCGACGGCGCCGGGGCGCTCGTCGGGGAAACCGGCGAGGATCCGCGCGGTCTCCTTGTACGTGCACAGGGGCGCGCCGCGTGTCGGGGTGACCTGCTCGCCGGCCATGAGGTCGTCCACGAGCCGCTTCGCCGACTCGACGGTCTGGTTGTCGAAGAACTCCCAGTTGACCATCACCACGGGGGCGAAGTCGCAGGCCGCGTTGCACTCGATGTGCTCCAGCGTGACCTTGCCGTCCTCGGTGGTCTCGTTGTTGCCGACGCCCAGGTGCTGCTTCAGCTCGTCGAAGATGGCGTCGCCGCCCATCACCGCGCACAGCGTGTTGGTGCAGACGCCGACCTGGTAGTCGCCGGACGGCTTGCGCCGGTACATCGAGTAGAAGGTGGAGACCGCGGTCACCTCGGCGGTGGTCAGCCCCAGCATCTCGGCGCAGAACCGGACACCGGTACGGGTGACGTACCCCTCCTCGGACTGGGTGAGGTGCAGCAGCGGCAGCAGGGCCGAGCGGCTGTCGGGGTAGCGGGCGATCACCTCCTTCGCGTCCGTCTCCAGCCGGGCGCGTACATCGGCCGGGTAGTCGGGGGCGGGGAGTTGGGGCATTCCGAGGCTGACCTCGGAACTCGGTGTGGTGGTCACCGGTCGACGCCTCCCATCACGGGGTCGATGGACGCGACGGCGACGATGACGTCGGCGACCTGGCCGCCCTCACACATGGCCGCCATGGACTGGAGATTGGTGAACGACGGGTCGCGGAAGTGGACCCGGTAGGGGCGCGTGCCCCCGTCGGAGACGACGTGCACGCCGAGTTCGCCCTTGGGCGACTCGACGGCGGCGTACGCCTGGCCGGGCGGGACCCGGAAGCCCTCCGTCACCAGCTTGAAGTGATGGATCAGAGCCTCCATGGACGTGCCCATGATGTTCTTGATGTGGTCGAGCGAGTTGCCGAGTCCGTCCGGGCCGAGCGCGAGCTGCGCGGGCCAGGCGATCTTCTTGTCGCCGACCATGACCGGGCCCGGCTCCAGGCGGTCCAGACACTGTTCGACGATCCGCAGCGACTGGCGCATCTCTTCCAGCCGGATGAGGAAGCGGCCGTAGGCGTCGCAGGTCTCGGCGGTCGGGATGTCGAAGTCGTACGTCTCGTAACCGCAGTACGGGTCGGTCTTGCGCAGGTCGTGCGGCAGACCGGCCGAGCGCAGGATCGGTCCCGTGGCGCCGAGCGCCATGCAGCCGGCCAGGTCGAGATAGCCGACGTCCTGCATACGGGCCTTGAAGATCGGGTTGCCGGTGGCGAGCGCGTCGTACTCCGGCAGGTTCTTGCGCAGGGTCTTCAGCAGTTCGCGCAGATGGTCGACGGCGCCCGGGGGAAGGTCCTGGGCGAGGCCGCCGGGCCGGATGTACGCGTGGTTCATCCGCAGGCCGGTGATCAACTCGTAGGCATCGAGAATCAGTTCACGATCGCGGAAGCCGTAGATCATGATCGTGGTCGCGCCGAGTTCCATACCGCCGGTGGCGATGCAGACCAGGTGCGACGAGAGCCGGTTCAGCTCCATCAGCAGGACGCGGATGATGTTCGCCCGGTCCGGGATGTCGTCCTCGATGCCCAGCAGCGTCTCCACGGCCCGGCAGTACGCCGTCTCGTTGAAGAACGACGTCAGGTAGTCCATGCGCGTGACGAAGGTGGTGCCCTGCGTCCAGTTGCGGAATTCGAGGTTCTTCTCGATACCGGTGTGCAGATAGCCGATGCCGCAGCGGGCCTCGGTGACGGTCTCGCCCTCGATCTCCAGGATCAGGCGGAGCACACCGTGCGTCGACGGGTGCTGGGGACCCATGTTGACGATGATGCGCTCGTCGTCCGACTTGGCCGCGGTCTCGACGACCTCGTCCCAGTCACCACCGGTGACGGTGTAGACGGTGCCCTCGGTGGTGGCACGGGGAGTGGCATGGGGGGTGGTCATGAGTACGACCTCCGCTGGTCCGGAGACGGGATCTGGGCGCCCTTGTACTCGACGGCGATGCCGCCGAGGGGATAGTCCTTGCGCTGCGGGAAGCCCTGCCAGTCGTCCGGCATCATGATCCGGGTGAGGGCGGGGTGGCCGTCGAAGATCAGGCCGAAGAAGTCGTACGTCTCGCGCTCGTGCCAGTCGTTGGTCGGATAGATCTCGACCAGGGACGGCACGTGCGGGTCGCTGTCCGGTGCGGACACCTCAAGGCGGATCAGCCGGCCGTGCGTCAGTGAGCGCAGGTGGTAGACGGCGTGCAGCTCGCGGCCCTTGTCGCCCAGGAAGTGGACGCCGGACACACCCGTACAGAGCTCGAAGCGGAGCGCCGGGTCGTCGCGCAGGGTCCTGGCCACCTGGACCAGGTGCTCGCGGGCGATGTGGAAGGTCAGCTCGTTCCGGTCGACGACCGTCTTCTCGATGGCGTGGGAGGGGAGCAGTCCCTGCTCCTCCAGCGCGCCTTCGAGTTCGTCGGCGATCTCGTCGAAGACACCGTCGCGGCCGCCGTACGGGCGGCTGGACGCGCCCGGCAGGCTCACGGTCCTGACGAGACCGCCGTAACCGCTGGTGTCGCCGCCGCCGGTGTCGGTGCCGAACATGCCCTTGCGTACGCCGATGACCTCGGCGGCCTGGTCACGCGCGGACGGAACACTCGCGCCGGGCTTCTCGTCTTCCGGGGAATCTCCGGAACGCCGCTCGTCGCTCACCGCAGCAGCCCCTTCATCTCGATCGTCGGGAGCGCCTTGAGCGCCGCCTCCTCCGCCTCGCGGGCGGCCTCCTCCGCGTTGACCCCGAGCTTTCCGCCCTGGATCTTCTGGTGGAGCTTGAGGATGGCGTCCATCAGCATTTCCGGACGCGGCGGGCAGCCCGGCAGGTAGATGTCGACAGGGACGACGTGGTCGACGCCCTGGACGATCGCGTAGTTGTTGAACATCCCGCCGGACGACGCGCAAACCCCCATGGAGATGACCCACTTGGGATTCGGCATCTGGTCGTAGACCTGCCTCAGGACGGGCGCCATCTTCTGGCTCACCCGTCCTGCCACGATCATCAGGTCGGCCTGGCGCGGCGAACCGCGGAAGACCTCCATGCCGAACCGGGCCAGGTCGTACCGGCCGGCGCCCGTCGTCATCATCTCGATGGCGCAGCAGGCGAGGCCGAAGGTCGCCGGGAAGACGGACGACTTCCGCACCCAGCCCGCGGCCTGCTCGACCGTGGTCAGCAGAAATCCGCTCGGCAGCTTCTCTTCGAGTCCCATTGGTTGCCCCTCCGCGCCTTTAGTCCCATTCCAGACCGCCGCGCCGCCACACATACGCGTAGGCGACGAAGACGGTGAGCACGAAGAGCAGCATCTCCACGAGCCCGAAAAGCCCCAGCGCGTCGAAGGTGACGGCCCAGGGGTAAAGGAAGACGACCTCGATGTCGAAAATGATGAAGAGCATCGCCGTCAGGTAGTACTTGATGGGAAAGCGGCCACCTCCGGCCGGCGTCGGAGTGGGCTCGATGCCGCACTCGTACGCTTCGAGTTTTGCCCGGTTGTACCTTTTCGGGCCGATAAGCGTGGCCGATACCACGGAGAAGATCGCAAACGCGGCACCGAGAGCGCCGAGCACGAGGATTGGCGCGTAGGCATTCACGCTCCTCGCTCCTTCCAGTCGTCCCTGACCGTTGGTCCCCAACCGAGCTTCTGTCTCGCCACCTCGCGAAGATCACGCGTATGTGAGGCAGTTCACAAGCCGGACTGCCCCGCATCCTATGCCTCCCGGTCTGTGATCTGCGACACGGGGTGGGACAACGAGTTTGTGATCTCCACCACCTGACGATCGATCATGTGTCGGAGAGCCGGTGGATCTTCGAACGGGCAGCGTTCATCCGGTCACTTGAGGTAACAATGCGGAGAGTCACCGCTGGTCGGAGGCGTGCGGCCCTATCAAGGCAATGCGGAGAGCAGCAAATTGGAGATGGACGCGGGTGAGTGATAGACGCGCGCCCCACCCGCCCGGGGGAGGTCATGGGACAGGGATGGACGGGGGCGGGAACGGTCGTCGAAACGACCGCCGGAACGACGGCCGGACCGACCGCCGAAACGCACGCCGGGAAGGAGTGCCGGGAACGAGGTCGGGCAGACGCGGACGGGAACGGACGAACACGGATCACGTGCACGCGTTCACGAGCGCCCGGGAGTCGAGGCGTTCACCATTCTGTGACCTGCGCCACTCCGCCCAACCGTCCGAAAAGTGGGGCTTGGCCATGAGAGCGAACGGATGGTAGGTGGCGGGCAATCCGGGCGATTCACCGAAACCCTATGATCACAGCCATGATCACGAGTGCCCGTTATGCCCGTTACGGCGTCAATAAAGGTCGACGGTAAGCGGATTGACCTATTCCGAACGTAACTGTGGCGCAACACACGTTTCTTGAAGGGAACCCGAAAGCCCTGATAGCGATTGCCTCATGTCCCACACCGCTCACATACCCAGCCACCGGAAGCCCCGCCGAGGCGCGTCGAAAACCGCGATCCGGTCCGGAGTTGCCGGTGGCGTCCTCAGCACCATCGCGCTGGCTGGTGCCGCCGCTCCGGCCAACGCCGAGCCGGTGACCGAGACCATCGAGATGCCCACGCTCACCTCCGGCCTCGCCGGCAGCGTGGCGCAGTCCGCCGCCGCCACGCAGCAGGTCGCGGCCGACCTCCAGCTGCGGGCGCAGCAGGACGCCGCGGCGACCCACGCCGCGAAGGTCGCCAAGAAGGCCAAGGCCGAGGCCGAGCGCAAGGCCGAGGCGAAGGAGAAGGCCGCGAAGGCCGCCCGCGCCAAGGCCGCCGAGGAGCGCGCCTCGCGCTCCGAGGAGCGCACGACGCTCACCGCCTCCTCCGGCGGCTCCTCCACCCCGGCCTCGTACGGCACCACACAGGCCTCCGGCTCCGCCGCCGCCGTCCTGGCCTTCGCGCGCGCCCAGATCGGCGACGCGTACGTCCTCGGCTCCACCGGCCCGAACTCGTGGGACTGCTCCAGCCTCGTCCAGGCCGCGTACCGCCAGGCCGGTGTCGACCTGCCGCGCACCTCGCAGCCGCAGTCGACGGCCGGCACCCAGGTCTCCCTGGACAACCTCCAGCCCGGCGACATCCTCTACTGGGGCGGCGCGGGCAGCGCGTACCACGTGGGGATCTACTCCGGCGGCGGCAAGTTCATCGGCGCGCAGAACTCCGGTACGGGCGTCGTCGAGAAGACGCTGGACTGGGACCCGCCGAGCGGCGCGGTCCGTCTCCTCTGACCCACCGGCGCCACCGCACGACCCGGCACCACCTTCAGGACCGAAGGGCCGCCACTCCCCCGCCCCGGGGAGCGGCGGCCCTTCGCCGTGCCGTCCCGGAGTGCCCCGGCGCACTCCAACGGGCTTTCCGGGCAGGCGTGTTCGAGAGTGACCCGACGCCATCGGGGGCATCGGACCGACAGGGGAACCGACAGGGAACCTCTCCCCCACACCCACGCACCGCGCAGGAGGCACCACCGATGACCGTCAAGGGCGTCGACGTTTCGTCGTACCAGAGTTCGTCGTTCTCCACGAAGGGCCTTCAGTTCGCCGTCGTCAAAGCCACCGAAGGCACCTCGTACCTCAACCCCCGCATGAAGGCCCAGGCGTCGCACGCGCGGGAGGCCGGGCTCGTCGTCGGCTTCTACCACTTCCTGCGGCCCGGCAGCGTGACGGCGCAGGCGAAGTACTTCGTCGAGCAGGCCGCCGAGCAGGCGGGCGACCCGCTCTTCGCCGACTGGGAGGACGCGGACGTCTCGTGCGCGTCGAAGGACGCCTTCCTGGCGGAGGTCCAGCGGCTCAGGGGCGCCGACCACCGCGTCGGGCTGTACTGCAACCGGGACTTCTGGCTGAACCGCGACACCACGAGCGAGGCGGGCGACGCCCTGTGGATCGCGGACTACGTGACGGCGGGCAAGCCCCGTATCCGGGCCGCGTGGAAGTTCCACCAGTACACGGACACGCCGCTCGACACGAATGTCGGCAGGTTCGCCGACGCCGCCGCCCTGCGGAAGTGGGCCGACGGCGCCGGGGGCAAGAGCCTCGCGGCGCTCGCCGACGAGGGTTTCCAGGTCGGCGGCGCCGA
>NZ_JARJHW010000111.1:0-24124 GCF_040560175.1 Streptomyces panacea | reverse complement strand
ACAGACCCCGCCCGGCTCAGGCCCCCGCGTCCTCCAGCAGCCGCACCGTCTCCGGATACGGCCCGGTCCGCGCCCATTCGAGCGGCGAGCGCCCGCTGCCGCCGTCCTCGCGCAGCCGCGGATCGGCGCCGTACGCGAGCAGTTCGCGTACGGCGTCGGCATGGCCCCAGCACGCGGCCCCGCACAGCGGCGTCCCCTCCGTGCCGTCCCCGCTCTCGGTGTCGGGCGGCGCGCCCGCGACCAGCAGCAGCCGTACGGCGCCGGCGTCGCCGTGCACGGACGCCGCGTACAGGGGCGTCGACCCCTCGGAGTCGTACGTCTGCGCCGGTGCGCCAGCCCGCAGCAGCGCGCCCACCTCCGCCGTGTGGCCGAGCCGCGCGGCCAGCACCAGACGCCGCGACAGCTTCTTCCGCCGTCTGTTGTTCATTCCGGTCCCGCTCCCTTACTCAACTCGTGCGCAGCATCAGGCGGATGCCGACCACCATCAGCCCGGCGGCCGCGATGGTCGCGCCTGTCTTAGCAACCCGGATTCGTTCCAACACTGGTGGTCAACCGCGAGAACCCGGGTGAACGGCCCCACACGCACCCCCAGCAGTCCTGAAGGGCATGTGCCGACCGACCGTCGGAGGCTTCGTATGGACCCCGGTCGCTTCTCATCCAGCGCTACGCCGCCTCGCCATTGCGACGCGGGCCGGCCTGGCGATCTCGCGGGACGCTGTCGGCGTTTACTCCAGGCGTACGCCGCCCGTGGGTACGGTCTCACTAACAGAACTGACCAACGCCCTGACGGACTACGCCTGATCCGGCCGCCGAGGCGCTGGCGCGGAGTTGGGCCCCCGTCCTGTCGATGCCTGCCGCAAGTCCCCTCGTCCGGGTGAAGCGAAGCCGGTTCTACGTCGGTAGTGGTTCAGGCGCCTCTATGGTGCGTCTCGCTCTTGCATACTCAGCAATCTGAGGAGTCGACGCAGCATGACGTCAGCGCCGGAACAGCCGTCCGTCCAGCCGTATGGACCACCCCCGACAATCATCATCAACAACAGCAACTCCGCTGCGGCGTCTGCCGCAGCAGTCATCGGCGGGGCCGCCGGCCTGAGGCGTCGGCGACAGTCGCTGTGGGCACACTTCTGGCTGTTCATGTTCACCGTGGGTATCGGCAACGTCATCTACGCGGTGCACGTGAGCCGCTGGAATCGAGACCGAGGTCTGTGACGTCTGGTTAAGAGGACCGGATGCCCTTCGGGCCCGGTACCCCTGGGGTAGGGCATCCGGCATACCTCTGCCAGGCCCACGGCAGCACCTAGGTACTGGCGCCAAGCCCTGAACTTGGGAATCAACGCTTCGTCGGGCACCGGTAGCCCTCTGACCAGCGTCAGCGGGCGCTCATACGAACCGTAGCGCTCGGTCCGGCGCCCGCTGTTGACTGCGTTTTACCGCACCTCGGGTACGGAACGGGCACGAGGTTGGGCGGCGACCGCTTCGTCCCGAAGCAACAGGGGCAGACGTCTGGCCTTGGTTCGCTGTACCTCTCACCTCCTGCGATGGTCCACAGGCGTGCACGGCTGTCCGTCGCTGTCCGTTGCTGTCCGTCGGCGTTGTCATGCAGTTAGACACTCATCCCCGCGCTTGGGTAGGGCTGATGCCATAGCTCGCAGCCTCAGCTTCGAGTTCGTCTCTGAACGGATGCAAGAGCATGGTGAGCTGCCCACCCTGCCTCCGTGGTCCGGTCGCGGAGTCTGAAGAGCGTAGGCGGGACCGCCGGAGGACGAACCTGCTGTTCTCGTGAAGTCCACACGCCTGGGGTGCCAGCATGAGCGTCTGCGCCCCGCAGAAGCAATGAGCGGAAGACGAGGTCGGATGGTGTCCAGCGGTAGCGAGGTCGGCAGGTATGTCTACTGGTCCGACCGGGCGATCCAACGGGTTGCCGAGGAGAACGGAATCGAACTCGCAGGGCGACGGACCTGGACAGTTGGCCTGTCTGTGCTCGGTCTCCAAAGTAGCTTTGGGCAACAGGCGCGCGTCACCCGGAACCGGCTTGAGGAGGCGCGCAGGGTTAAGCGGCACATCGGCACTGCCGCCGTTGAAGATCTCGACACGGAGCCCCCAGCTTCCTACATCGCAGGTGTTGGCAAGGTCGAGTTCGCGGAGTTCGCTGCGTGGCACGCCCAGGGCGGCGTGGTCATGCACATCCAGCTTCGCAGCGCGAACGGTCGGCGGGTCGATCTCTGCCTTTTCGGCAGCAAGGACAATCTCCGCGGCTTCGGGCCGAGCGACGGCTTCGACAACGGCTGGACGTCCTCGGCGGCGCCGGCAATCGAGGAGCTCGTGCGAAGCCGGGGGACGCAGAACAACTCCCAGTGGGACGACGAGCAAGCGCGATCCGTCGAGGCTTTGAAGATCGCCCTGGACCAGGGTTTCTCAAGCACCGGCGGCGAGCATGTGGGCAGACCAGAGACACGCGGCTTCACCATCGGCCACGCCGGCGACTGCGAATTCTTCGCTGAGATCTACACCGATGTCGTGCTCGACCCCGCCCGGTGGCGCCGCCTTGAGGGCGAATCGGCGGGCGCTGAGCGCATCATGGTCGGTAGACCGATGTGGATCCGCACTCAGAGCCCGGACGCGGTGGTGCGCTACACCGAACTCCGCAACGGTTCAGGCTGGTCCCGCCACCGCTGGCTACGACCGCTGCGCTTCCTGTCACGTCGTCGTCGTGCTGTGATCAGTCCGCCAGCTGCGGTGCCGACGACTCTTGAGGCACCGGAGCCCAGTCCGGCTGGGGCGGCTCGTCGGCGCAGGTTCACGCAGGCCCAGGACTGATAGACCCACACCCGCGCTGGAAAGGGAGCCCGTTCGAGCCGGGCCGAGTGGTTCCTCCGTGCTTCCGTGAGGCTCAGCCGACCGTTGGGGCCGCCACGAACTCGGTCCGAATCGTGGGCGTCCTGCCCGTCGTCCTCCCAGAAGCACACCGGACAGAGCTCAGTCCAGTTCGCCTCGGCAGCCGGACCCGCGATGCCTTCGAGTACGACAAGAGGCCGCTGAACAGTCTTGCGCCGACGCTCCTTGATCCTTTTGAGGATGGCGGTGCCATGCGCGTTCCGCACGTGCACGTGGTGCTCCACGCAGGAGGTAGTAGCGATTAGGTCGTGTGCGCTCCTCCCGATGCGCACGGCCCGGTGCTTCCGGCACTGGTGCACTTCGTCCCACTGCCCACAGCCCACAGCCGATGATGGCGGGCCAGGAGCCCGTTCCTATCCCTTCACCCTGGCGCTCCCGGTCCCTTCGTCAACTCGTGCGCAGCATCAGGGCGATGCCGACCACCATCAGCCCGGCGGCCGCGATGCGCGGTGTACCGAACCGTTCCTTGAAGAACACCGCGCCTATCGCCGCCCCCACGATGATCGACGACTCCCGCAGCGCGGCGATCGGTGCGAGTGCCGCCTGCGTCTGGGCCCACAGCACCAGGGCGTACGCCCCTACGGACAGTGTCGCGCCGAGCAGGCCGAGCCGCAGATGCGGACGCAGCAGGCCGAACAGCGCCGCGCGGCGCGCGTAGAACGCGTACAGCGGGATCAACGAGCCCTGGAGGACCATCAGCCAGCCGATGTAGCCGAGGGGCGTGCCCGACTCGCGTACGCCCACGCCGTCCACGACGGTGTACGCGGCGATCGACACCCCCGTCGCGAGCGCGGCCAGCAGCGCGGGCCACTGCGGTTTCGTCTCCGCGCCGCGCATACCCCACAGGGCCACCCCGACGAGCCCCGCCGACGCGACGGCCACGCCCGTCGCCTGCCAGCGGTCCAGCGACTCGCCCACGAAGACCGCGGCCAGGACGGTCACCAGCAGGGGCGCGGTGCCGCGCGCGATCGGATACATCTGGCCGAAGTCGCCGAGGCTGAACGACCGCATCAGGAGCGCCTGATAGCCGACGTGGAGCACCGCGGAGCCGATCAGATACGGCCACGCCCCGGCGGCCGGGAACGGCGCGAAGCAGACGGCGACCGCGCCGATCACGGTGCCGCCGCCCGCGATCAGGGTGAAGGCGACCAACTGGTCCTTGATGGTGTGCGCGATCGCGTTCCAGGTGGCGTGCGTGACGGCCGCCAGGAGAACGGCGGCGGCGACGCCCGGCGTCACGCCGTGCGCTCGCGGACGTCCACCAGGGTGCCGCCGGCGTACGAGACCACGCTCTTGGGGTCCATCGGGAACACCGTGTGCGGTGTGCCCGCCGCGGCCCACACCACGTCGTGGTCGAGCAGCCCCCGGTCGGCGAGCACGCGCGTCCTGGTGCGGTGGCCGAAGGGCGGTACGCCTCCGATCGCGTACCCGGTGGTCTCCCGTACGAGATCGGCGCGCGCCCGCTTGACCGCCCCGGCGCCCAACTCCTCGCGTACGCGCTCCACATCGACGCGCGAGGCGCCGTCCATCAGCACCAGGACCGGGACGCCGTCGGCCTCGAAGATCAGCGACTTGACGATCTCGCCGAGCCCGCAGCCGATGGCGGCGGCGGCCTCGGCCGCGGTACGCGTGGCATCCGGGAAGGTGCGGATCTCGCCGGTCAGATCGTCGAGGCCCAGTTCGCGCAGGGCCTCGACGAAGCGGGGATGGGCCGGGGTGTCAGGCGTGCCGCCGGGGTCGCTCATGGCGGGGACGCTAGCGGCAGGGGGACGGCGAGTGCGAACGCGTTTCACCGGCGTGTGCCGGCCGACCGCAGCCGCTCCGCCAGCGCGCGGGCGCGGCCCGCCAGCTCCTCGGGATCGAGCACCTCGAAGTCGTGCCCCAGCAGGAGCACATGCATGAGGACGAAGTCGAGGTTGTCGCCCCCGCTGAGCACTTCGCAGCGGTCGTCCCCGCGCGGCCGTACGACGGCCGACGACGCCGGGATCTGTTCGCGCACCGTGTCGGCCGGCGCGTGCACGAGGAAGCGCGCCCGGCGCGGATAGACCCGGCTCGCCACACCCTCCTGCACGTACGACGCCGCGTCGGGCGCCTCGCGTGGGCGGAAGCGCCAGGTCCGCGCGGACACCTCCGTCATCCGGTCGACGCGGAAGGTGCGCCAGTCGTCGCGATCGAGGTCGAAGGCGAGGAGATACCAGCGCCGGTCGGAGGCGACCAGGCGGTAGGGCTCGGCGCGTCGCCCTCGTACCTCGCTCCCGGAGGGGTAGTCGAAGCCCGCCTCCACCTCGTCGCGGCAGGCTCTGGCCAGCGTCATGAGCACATCCGGGTCGACCGGCGGTCGGCCGCCGCCGAAGAACGCGACCGAGCCGGAGAGCGCGCGCACCTCGTGCCGGAGCCGGGCGGGCAGTACCTGGTCGAGCTTGGTCAGCGCGCGGAGCGCGGCGTCACTCGTGCCGCCACCCCCGCCCGTGCCGCCGCCCGTGCCTACGCCGCCGCCCGCGCCCGCGAGCAGCGAGACGGTCGTGGCGATGGCCTCCTCGTCGTCGAGGAGCAGCGGCGGCAGATCCTGCCCCGGGCCGAGCTGGTAGCCGCCGCCCACGCCCTGGCCCGCGTGCACCGGATAGCCGAGCGCGCGCAGCCGCTCGACATCGCGCCGCACGGTGCGCGACGTCACCCCCAGCCGGCCGGCCAGTTCGGGACCGGTCCAGAGCCGGCGCTGTTGCAGCAGCCCGAGCAGCGTGAGCACCCGCTCCGTCGTACCCCGTGCGGCGGCCCCGCTCGCCATATCCATGGCGGACACCCTGGCAGAGATGGCGGACCGATCCTGTCCGCCAGGGGTGCCAGGGTGGGCCCCATGAACGCGGACGAACTCGACTGGAACCGGACGCTGCGCGAGCAGTGGGAGTTCCACTGGAACCATCAGCTCCGGGCCCGGCTCGACGGTCTCACCGACGACGAGTACGTCTGGTCGCCGGTGCCGGGTGCCCGGAGCGACCACGGGTTCCCCGGCCCGGACCCGGCGTCCTTCACCACGATCGCGTGGCGGCTGGGTCACGTCATCGTCGATGTACTCGCCGTGCGCAACGCGGCGCACTTCGGCGCGCCGGGGGCGTCGCGCGAGACCTGGCAGTACGCGGACAGCGCGGCCACCGCGCTCGCCCAGCTCCGGACCCAGCTCGATGTCTGGCTGGCCGGGGTGTCCGGTCTCGACGACGCGGCGCTCCGGGTCCCGGTCGGCGCGAAGGAGCCGTACCCGGATGCCCCGATGGCGGATCTGGTGCTGCACATCAACCGCGAGCTGATCCACCATCTGTCGGAGGTCTGCCTGCTGCGCGACCTCTACGTACATACGAATCCCGCCACGAACGGAGCGACCCGATGAGCCGCCACATCCAGATCACCTTCGACGCCCACGACCCCGCCGCGCTGTCGTCCTTCTGGCGCGACGTCCTCGGCTACGTCCACCCCGGCCCGCCCGGAGTCGACCTGCCCGAGGGCGCCGACCCGCTGGCCGCGTGGGACGAATTCCTGGCCCGGATCGGCGTACCGGAGGGAGAACGCAACACGAGGTCGGCCGTGGAGGATCCGGACGGGCACGGCCCCCGGCTGTTCTTCCAGCAGGTGCCGGAGGACAAGGTCGCGAAGAATCGCGTCCACCTCGACGTCCGCGCGGCTCCCGGGCTGGCGGGGGAGGAACGGATGGCGGCGCTGGAGAGCGAGTGCGCCCGGCTGGTCGCACTGGGAGCGACGCGCGTACGCCGCGACGAGCCCGCTCCGCCGCTGAGCACCGGCTACATCGTGATGACGGACCCGGAGGGCAACGAGTTCTGCCTGGACTGACGCGGGACGGGGCGGTTCCGGGTGCGGCCGGGCGGCCGGGGCCGACCGATGTGCCCGGCCCCTGGGGGCGGTCGGCGCGCGGGCCCGCCAGGCGCCGGCCCGGAGGAGATGCGCGTGGCGGACAGCCCGTCCTACGGGGAGAGTGGCAGCGGCGATCCGTCCGGCCGGTGTGCCCCGCCCCGCTCCCGTGAGCCCCTCCGTAGGATGCGCCCCATGCCGGACCCCGCCTCACCCCGTCCCGAGCCCTTCACCGCGCGGGCATCTTCCGCCGCGCTGGAAGACCTCCGCGCGCGGCTGCGCGCGACGCGCTGGCCGGACACGCCCCAGGGCGCCGGGTGGTCGCTCGGGACCGATCTGGACTACCACCGGGAACTGGTCGCCTACTGGGCGGACGAGTTCGACTGGCAGGCGCAGGAGGAGGCCCTCGCCCGGTTCCCCCGCTTCCGCGCGCGGCTGGGCGGCACCGGTGGTCCCGGGAGCACCGGCGGCGGCACCGGCGGCGGTACCGGCGGCGGTACCGGCGGCACCGGCGGTCTCGGGATCCACTTCGCGCACGTCCCCGCCCCCGACCCCGTGGGGACCGTGCTGCCGCTCGTCCTCAGTCATGGCTGGCCGGACTCGTTCTGGCGGTACGCGAAGGTCATCCCGCTCCTGACCGACCCCGGCGCGCACGGCGCCGACCCCGCCGACGCGTTCGACGTCGTCGTGCCCGACATGCCGGGCTACGGGTACTCCGACCGCCCCACCGGCCCGCCCCTCAACTCCATTGCCGTCGCCGGTCTTTGGGCCGAGCTGATGAGCCTCCTCGGCTACGCGCGGTTCGGCGCGGCGGGCGGGGACATCGGCAGCCACGTGAGCCGGTATCTCGCGCTCGACCACCCGGACCGGGTCGTCGCCGTCCACCGCACCGACGCCGGTGTGCCCGTCTTCGCCGGCGATCCGGCGGAGCTCGCCCCCGAGGAGCGGGCCTGGCTCAGGGACGCCGTGGCCTGGGGCGCGACCGAGGGCGCGTACGCCGCCATGCACCGTACGAAGCCCCAGACGGCCGCCTTCGGGCTCACCGACTCGCCGGCCGGGCTCGCCGCGTGGATCGTCGAGAAGATGCGGGCGTGGAGCGACTGCGACGGCCACATCGAACGCAGCTTCACGAAGGACGAGATCCTCACCAACGTCACGCTGTACTGGCTCACGGGAACGATCGGATCGTCGATGCGCATGTACGGCGCGAACGCCGCGATCGCGCCCGCGCAACTCGCCCGCCGGGTCGAAGTGCCTTCCGGCTTCTCGCTCTTCCCCGGCGACATCGTCCGCCCGCCGCGCGCCTGGCTCGACCGCACGGCGAACGTCGCGCGCGTGACCGAGCCCGCGCGCGGCGGCCATTTCGCGGCGTTCGAGGAGCCCGAGCTGTACGCGGAGGAGCTGCGCGCGTTCTTCCGCCCCTACCGGGCGCCGTCGTTGGGCTGAGGGCTGTCCCGAGCGCTGGGGGGAGGGCGGCTCAACGCGTGCACCGCTCCCCTCACCGCACCCCCCTCACCGCAACCCGCTTCACCCCGCCGAGAGCACGGCCGCGACCACCGGCCCCGCCGCGTCCCCGCCGTGCCCGCCGGACTCGACGCTCGCGGCGACGGACAGGTCGTCCTGGAAGCCGGTGAACCAACTGTTCGACGTGGCCTGCCCGTCGACCTCCGCCGACCCCGTCTTCGCGCCCTTGTCCCCGCCGAGCCCGGACATCGCCTTCTGGCCGGTGCCCCACGCGGCGGTCGCCCGCATCATGTCGCGCAGCTGCTGCCCCACCGCCCCCGGCAACTGCCGCTCCGCGACCGCCAGTTGGCGGTCGTCGAGCCCGCGCGGGACGATGACCGGCTGGCGGAAGGTGCCGTCCTTCGTGGTGGCCGTGACGGACGCGATGTTCAGCACGTTCATCTGGACCGTGCCCTGACCGATGTACTGCGCGGCGGCCCCGCCCCCGTCAGCCTCCGGCACGCTGCCGTCCGCGGACGCGATGCCGGTCTGCCAGTCCAGCCCGAGGCCGAACACCTGCCGGGCCACCGAGGGCAGCGCGTGGTCGTCCTTCGTGTCGTCGATCAGCTTGATGAAGGCGGTGTTGCAGGAGCGGGCGAAGCTCTGTGTGAACGTGCCGTCCTTGATGTCGAAGTTGTCCAGGTTGTGGAACGAAGTGCCCTGGTAGAGAACCGACTTGGGGCACTCGGCCGGCCGGCCCGCGCCGGCCAGCCCCTTCTCCAGCAGCATCGCCGCGGTCACGATCTTCATCGTCGAGCCCGGCGCCTGCTTGCCGAGCATTGCCGCGTTGAAGCCGTCCTTACGGTTGTTGGCGACGGCGACGATCTCACCGGTGCTCGGCTTCACCGCCGCCACGGACGCCTCGCTGAACTTCTTCACGGCCTGCTCGGCCGCCGCCTGCACCTTCGCGTCGAGCGTCGTCGTCAGCTCGCCGCTCTTGCTCTCGGAGAGCGTCAGCAGCGTGGAGCGGTGCACGTTGTCGCCGTCGGTCCGGATCCACATCTCGACGCCGGACTCGCCGCCGGCCTTCTCCCCGTACTTGTCCCGCAACTGGTCGAGCACCGGCGCGAGTGACGGGTACTTCTCCGCCGTCAGCTCGGTCCCGTTGCGGTCGACCGCCTTGATCGGCGGCTTGGCGGCTCTGCCGGTGACCAGGTTGTTGTTCTTCTCCAGCTTCGGATGGATGATCGCCGGCGCCCAGTCGACCAGCGGCTTCCCGCTCGTCAGGCCACGCACGACGGTCAGCTCGGAGGCGTACGACAAGGGCTTGCTCAGCCCGTCGAACTTCACTGTCGCCTTGACGGTGAAGGGCACCTTCGCGCCCGTCGCCTTCCCCGGGGTGATCACGACGCCGGTGATGTGCGCCTGCTCGCTGTACCCGGCGACGGCGTCCTTCGCCTCGGCCGGATTGTTGGTGTAGGTGGCGGCGAGTTCGGCGTCCTTGCCGTCGGCCCACGCGGTGAGGAAGTCCTCGGCGGTGTCCCTTATCTCGTCCGCGCCGAGCGGCCCGGTCCTGACCTCGGTCGACTTCGACCCGGTCGCCGCGCCCCCGCCGTCCCCGCTGACGAAGCCGTACGCCCCGTACCCGACCCCACCGGCCACGACGATGAACACGCCGCCGACTATGGCGACTTTCGCCCCACTGCGCATGAGTGCGATCCCCTCCCCCCAGGAGTGCCCCCGACCACGTTTGAACGTGTTCAAAGGAGCGATTTTTTCGCACTCTACGGGACGTGGGTGAACAGGGAAGGGGCCGTTATCGGACCGCGACGATCGCTCCGCGAGCGCGGCTCGCGGTCCGGCGCGCGGTCCGGCTCGCGTCCGGCGCGCGGTCCGGCGTACGAACCCGCCGTGCCTGCCCGCTCACACCCAGGTGTCGAACCACATCCGGTCCTGCCACTCCCCGATGGGGATCGTCTGCCCCGTGTAGATCGGCCAGAAGTAAATGAAGTTCCAGACGATCAGCAGCACCAGCACACCCGCCCCCACCGCGCCGATCGTCCTGCGTCTCTCGTCCGAGCCCGCCGGGCCCAGCATCGCGCCGATCATCATCGACACCGCCAGACAGAGGAACGGGACGAAGACCACCGCGTAGAAGAGGAAGATCGTGCGTTCCTGGTAGAAGAACCACGGGACCCAGCCCGCCGCGATCGCGCAGGCGATGGCGCCCGCGCGCCAGTCGCGGCGGAAGAACCAGCGCCACAGGACGTACAGGATCGCGAAGCAGGCCGCCCACCAGAGCAGGGGCGTGCCGATCGCCAGGACCTCCTGGGCGCACTTGTCCGCCGGGGCGGATGTGCAGCCCTCCGTGCCGCCCCTCGGGTCCTCGTAGAAGTACGAGACCGGGCGGCCCAGGACGATCCAGCTCCACGGGTTGGACTGGTAGGTGTGGCCGGAGGTCAGATTGACGTGGAAGCTGTAGACCTCGTTCTCGTAGTGCCACAGGCTGCGCAGCCAGTCCGGCAGCCAGGACCACATCCCGCCCCGGCCCTCGGTGGCGGCCCAGTTCCGGAAGTAGCCCTTGTCGGTGACGATCCAGCCGGTCCACGAGGCGACGTACGTGACGATCGCGACCGGGACCGTCGAGACGAACGCCGGCAGCAGGTCACGTTTGAGCACGGCGAGATACGGGCGTACGGCGCCGGCGGTGCGGCGCGCGCCCACGTCCCAGACGACCGTGAGCAGGCCGAACGCGGCCAGGATGTAGAGGCCGTTCCACTTCGTCGCGAAGGCCAGGCCCAGCATCAGACCGGCGGCGATACGCCACGGCCGCCAGCCGAGCCGCAGCCCCCCGCCGACCGCGTCGTCCGGGCGCAGCACCCCCTCCGCGTCCACCGGCAGCGCGTCCGCGAATCGCCGCCTGGCCCAGTCCCTGTCCAGCAGCAGACACCCGAACGCGGCCAGCACGAAGAACATCAGCACCAGGTCGAGCAGCGCCGTGCGGCTCATCACGAAGTGCAGGCCGTCGACGGCGAGCAGCCCGCCCGCCAGACACCCCAGGAACGTCGAACGGAACAGCCGGCGGCCGATGCGGCACAGCATCAGTACGGAGAGCGTGCCGAGGACCGCCACCATGAAGCGCCAGCCGAACGGGTCGAAGCCGAACATCAGCTCGCCCAGCCCGATGATCCACTTGCCCACCGGCGGGTGCACCACATACCCGGGGTCGGTCGGCACCGGCACCTGTGAGGGGTCGGCCAGGATCAGCTTGTCGACATCCTTGGGCCAGCTCGCCTCGTACCCCTGCTTGACGAGCGCCCACGAGTCCTTCGCGTAGTACGTCTCGTCGAATATCACCGCCTTGGGGCTGCCCAGATGCCAGAACCGCAGCAGCCCGGCCACCAGCGCCACCGCCAGCGGACCGAGCCACGCGGACCAGCGGATCAGCCGGCCGGCGAGCAGCGGCGGGACACCGAGCACGGTCCACAGGCGGGGGGACGGCTCCGTGTACGGGGGGACCAGCCGCTCGCGCAGCCCGATCACCGGTCTCGGCGCATAGCCGAACCGCCGCAGCCGCTGGGGCCATGACGGCGGCCTGTCCTCGGCGTCCCGACCCTGGAGGGCTTCTGGCGCAGTACT
Source organism: Streptomyces panacea (assembly GCF_040560175.1). NCBI lineage: Bacteria > Bacillati > Actinomycetota > Actinomycetes > Kitasatosporales > Streptomycetaceae > Streptomyces > Streptomyces panacea. The sequence goes on along the minus strand of NZ_JARJHW010000111.1, from coordinate 12,289 downwards.
GGTCACCGCGCCATCGTAGGGAACGCCGCTGTGTGACGTGGGCACGCGTCGGCGGACACGGCGGCGGACCGGGCGCCGAGACGCCGCGGAGGCGCGGTGGGGACGGGGCGGGGCCGGGCCGGCGGCGTCCGCGGACCGGCCTCCCGCGCCGCCCTGCGAGGATGGCGTACGTGACTACTGTGCCCTCCCGGGGAACGGCCCCCGCAGCCCCGACCGGCGTTCTCGTCCTCGCCGGGACCCCCATCGGCGACACCTCCGACGCCCCGCCGCGCCTCGCCTCCGAGCTGGCGACAGCGGATGTCGTCGCCGCCGAGGACACCCGGCGGCTGCGCAGGCTCACCCAGGCGCTCGGCGTGCAGACCACCGGCCGTGTCGTGTCGTACTTCGAGGGCAACGAGAGCGCCCGTACGCCCGAACTCGTCGAGGCGCTGGCGGGCGGCGCCCGCGTGCTCCTCGTGACGGACGCCGGGATGCCGTCCGTCTCCGACCCCGGCTACCGGCTCGTGGCGGCGGCCGTCGAGCGGGACATCAAGGTGACCGCGGTGCCGGGGCCGTCCGCCGTACTGACCGCGCTGGCGCTCTCCGGGCTGCCCGTCGACCGCTTCTGCTTCGAGGGGTTCCTGCCGCGCAAGGCCGGCGAGCGGCTGGGCAAGCTCCGCGAGGCCGCCGACGAGCGGCGCACCCTCGTCTACTTCGAGGCGCCGCACCGGCTCGACGACACCCTCGCGGCGATGGCCGAGGTCTTCGGCGCCGAGCGCCGGGCCGCCGTCTGCCGCGAGCTGACCAAGACGTACGAAGAGGTGAAGCGCGGCGGCCTCGGCGAACTGGCCGTGTGGGCGGCCGACGGCGTACGGGGGGAGATCACCGTCGTCGTCGAGGGAGCCCCGGAACGCGCGCCCGTGACGGACCCCGAGGAACTGGTGCGCAGGGTGCTGGTGAGGGAGGAGGCGGGGGAGCGGCGGAAGGAGGCCATCGCCGCCGTCGCCTCGGAAGCGGGGCTGCCCAAGCGTGATGTCTTCGATGCGGTGGTCGCGGCAAAGAATGCTGCCCGGACCGGCCCTCGGGACGGCAAAGGACTATCTTGAAAAGCAAAGCGCAGACCGTGTGCCGGGCCCTTTGGACATGAGGAAGCCAAGAGCCCGCCATTAATCGACAGCGCTGATGCGCTCCCGCCCGAATAGGCGTCCACTGGATCGAGTGGAGAGGAGCTGGCATGAGTGAGATCACGGGCAACGCCGTCGCCCACGAGGCATATGCGTTCTGCTGCATGCGATGCGGTCACGGCTGGGAGCAGGCGTACGACATAGAGCACCACACGGACGGTTCCGGACAGCAATTCGTCGTCTACAAGGCGGACGGACTGCGGGTGCCTTCGCCGCTGTCGAGCCCGACCTGCGTCAACTGCGGACACCACGTCGTGCGGATAATGCGCTCGGGACAGGTGTCCTCGGTGCACGCCCTGAGCCGGCAGCGGACCGCCACCAAGGCGCCGAAAGCACCCAAGGCGCACAAGGCGAAGGCGCCCAAGCAGACCAAGCCGATACCCGTGACGGACGAGGCGGGCGGGGCGGCCATCGGGGCCGTGGGCGACAGCGCTCAGGGGAAGCCGGCCCACCACTGGCACCTCTCCGACCTCCTGCACCCCTTCCACCGCAAGTAGCCCGTTCCGGGCACCGGGGCCGTCCTCGTACGATCGTGCCCATGAGCCCGAAGAGCGCCAACAGCACGAGAAGCGCCACCAGCGCCACGCGCGCCGACGAAGCGCCGCCGGCACCCGAACCGCTCCGGGTGCCGGTCGCCGATTCGCACACCCACCTGGACATGCAGAGCGCCGCCGTAGCGGACGCCCTCGCCAAGGCCGCCTCCGTAGGAGTGCCGATCGTCGTCCAGGTGGGCTGTGACGTGAAGGGGTCCCGCTGGGCGGCCGACACCGCCGCCGCGCACGCGTCCGTGCACGCGGCGGTCGCGCTGCATCCCAACGAGGCGCCGCGCATCGTGCACGGCGACCCCGACGGCTGGTCGCGCCAGGGCGTCCGGGAGGCCGGCGGGGACGCGGCGCTGGACACCGCGCTCGCCGAGATCGACCGGCTGGCCGCGCTGCCGCACGTGAAGGCCGTCGGAGAGACCGGGCTCGACTTCTTCCGTACGGGTCCCGACGGCATGGTCGCGCAGGAACGCTCGTTCCGCGCGCATATCGAGATCGCCAAACGGCACGGAAAAGCGCTCGTCATCCACGACCGCGAAGCGCACGCCGACGTGTTGCGCGTGCTCGCCGACGAAGGCGCTCCGGAACGGACCGTTTTCCACTGCTATTCGGGCGACGCGGAAATGGCCGAAATCTGTGCCGCCGCAGGCTACTTCATGTCTTTCGCGGGAAATATGACGTTCAAGAACGCGCGCCCGTTGCGTGAGGCGTTGGCCGTCGCTCCGCTCGAACTCGTTCTGGTGGAGACGGACGCGCCTTTCCTGACGCCCGTTCCGTACCGTGGACGGCCCAATGCGCCGTATTTGATTCCGGTGACGGTGCGTGCGATGGCGGACGTGCGTGGGATCGACGAGGACGCGATGGCGACGGCGATTTCGGCCAACACGGCGCGGGCTTTCGGGTACTGAGGCGGCCGGTTCGGCTCGGACCGGCGAATTCGATGCCCACTCGAACAGCGACGCTGTGTAGTCGCGCTGCTTTGGAGAGTGACCGTCGCTCCGCTAGTGTCCGGCGGGCATCGCGTGGGCCGGACCGGACTTGTGGAGCGTCGAGCGTCGTGAGCAATACGCAGGGCAGTCACCGCGCCGGACCTGGCGGGCATGCCGAGGACGGCCGGCGTCACGGGGTCGGAACGGCGGACCCGTCGGCGCCCACCGTGGCGTGGTTCGCCGCCGAGACGCTGGTCCCGCACCAGCAGCAGCCACCGACTCTCGCCGCCGTCCCGCCCGCGCCGTACCGGGACCCTGCGCCCGGCCCGGACCTCGCGCCGTACTCGGACCCGGCGCCGTACCGGGACCTCGCGCCCGGTCCGGACCCGGCGCCCGGCCCGGACCTCGGCCGCGGCTCACGCCGCCGCCTCGTCCCGCAGGCCCTCGTCGTCGCCGTCCTGGCCGGCGGCACCTCCGCGTTCGTCGCCAACGACAAGGCCGTCGAACTCCGCGTCGACGGCGCCCCGCGCACGCTCCACACCTTCGCGGACGATGTGGACGAACTCCTCGCCGACGAGGGCGTGCGGATCGGCGAGCACGACCTCGTCGCCCCCGGCCGGGGCGCCGAACTCACCAACGGCGACACGGTCGTTGTCCGCCACGGGCGCCCGGTCATGCTCACCGTCGACGGCCGGCGCCGCCAGATCTGGACGACCGCCGACACCGTCGAAGGCGCGCTGCGGCAGCTCGGCGTACGCGCGGAGGGCGCGCTCCTGTCCGTCTCCCGCTCGTCCGCGATCCCCCGCAGCGGTCTGGCCCTCGACGTCCTGACGGAGCGCACCGTCACGTTCATGGCCGACGGGCGCGAGCGCACCATCCGTACGAACGCCGCGACCGTCCGCGAGGCGCTGGCCCACGCCGGGCTCACCCTGCGCGGCGAGGACACCACCTCCGTACGGCCGGACAGCTTCCCGCGCGACGGCCAGACGATCACCGTGATGCGTATCACCGAGGGCGAGATCGTCCGCGACGAGGCCATCCCGTACGACACCGAACGCACCCGGGACCCCTCGATCTTCACCGGCACCGAGGTCGTCACGCGCCAGGGCGAGCAGGGGACGCGACGCCTCACCTACGCCGTGCGCGCGGTCAACGGCGTCAAGCGGAAGCCCCGCAAGATCGACGAGAGGATCGTCCGCGCGCCCGTCACCCAGCGCGTCAGGGTCGGCACGAAGCAGCGCCCGGTCTCCGCCGGGGGCGCCGACGGCCTCAACTGGGCCGCTCTCGCCGCCTGCGAGTCGGGCGGCCGGCCGAACGCGGTCGACCCCTCGGGGACGTACGGGGGGCTCTACCAGTTCGACACCGGCACCTGGCAGTCCCTCGGCGGCAGCGGACGCCCGCAGGACGCGTCCGCCGGCGAGCAGACGTCCCGGGCGAAGAAGCTCTATGTGCAAAGGGGGGCGAGTCCGTGGCCGCACTGCGGCCGTAGGCTGCACGGGTGAGCACCACAGAGCCCCCCGACGACGCCTCCGGCGCGCCCCATGCCTCCGACGCCCTGCTCGGCCCCGCGGACATCCGCGAGCTGGCCGCGGCCCTCGGCGTACGCCCCACCAAGCAGCGCGGCCAGAACTTCGTCATCGACGCCAACACCGTGCGCCGGATCGTGCGCACGGCCGGTGTGCGCCCGGACGACGTGGTCGTGGAGGTGGGCCCCGGGCTCGGTTCGCTGACGCTGGCGCTGCTGGAGGCGGCCGAGCACGTGACGGCCGTGGAGATCGACGACATCCTCGCCGCCGCGCTGCCGCGCACCATCGAGGCCCGGATGCCGGCCCGCGCGGGCCACTTCTCGCTGGTGCACGCGGACGCGATGCAGGTACGCGAGCTGCCGGGGCCGACGCCCACGGCGCTGGTGGCGAATCTTCCGTACAACGTCGCCGTGCCCGTCCTGCTCCACATGCTGGAGCACTTCCCGACCATCGAACGCACCCTGATCATGGTCCAGGCCGAGGTCGCGGACCGGCTGGCGGCGGCGCCGGGGAACAAGGTGTACGGCGTGCCGTCGGTGAAGGCCAACTGGTACGCGGAGGTCAAGCGCGCCGGCGCCATCGGCCGTAACGTGTTCTGGCCCGCGCCGAACGTCGACTCGGGCCTCGTCTCGCTCGTACGGCGCGCGAAGCCGCTCACGACCACGGCGTCGCGCGTCGAGGTCTTCGCGGTCGTGGACGCGGCCTTCGCACAGCGCCGCAAGACGCTGCGGGCGGCGCTCGCGGGCTGGGCCGGGTCGGCGCCGGCGGCCGAGGAGGCACTGGTGGCGGCGGGGGTCTCGCCGCAGGCGCGGGGGGAGTCGCTGACGGTGGAGGAGTTCGCGCGGATCGCGGAATCGAAGGGAGCGGTCGCGTGAGTGACTCAGAGGTGAGTGGCACAGAGCCGCGACGGGCCGCGGTGACCGTACGCGTTCCGGCCAAGGTCAACGTCCAGCTGGCGGTGGGCGCGGCGCGCCCCGACGGCTTCCACGACCTGGCCAACGTCTTCCTGGCGGTCGGTCTCTACGACGAGATCACCGTCACCCCCGCCGACGAACTGCGCGTCACCTGCGCCGGCCCGGACGCGCACCAGGTCCCGCTGGACGCGACCAACCTCGCGGCGCGGGCGGCGATCGCGCTGGCGGAGCGGCACGGGATCGAACCGCGCGTCCATATCCACATCGACAAGGACATCCCCGTCGCGGGCGGCATGGCGGGCGGCAGCGCGGACGGCGCGGGAGCGCTGCTCGCCTGCGACACGCTCTGGTCGCTGGGCTCGTCCCAGGCCGAACTGCTCGCCATATGCGCCGAGTTGGGCAGCGACGTGCCGTTCAGCCTGCTGGGCGGCGCGGCGCTCGGTGTCGGGCGCGGGGAGCGGCTGACACCGCTGGACGTCGGGGGCACGTTCCACTGGGTGTTCGCGGTCGCCGACGGGGGACTGTCGACCCCGGCGGTGTACGCGGAGTTCGACCGCCTCAACCTGGAGGCCGACGTCCCGCCTCCCGCCGCCGACCCCGACCTGCTCACGGCCCTGCGCACGGGCGACGCGACGGCCCTGGCAGCCACCCTCACCAACGACCTCCAGCCTGCGGCCCTCTCCCTGCGCCCGTCCCTCGCGACGACGCTCACCACGGGTACGTCGGCGGGCGCGCTGGCGGCCCTGGTCTCGGGGTCGGGCCCGACGACCGCGTTCCTGACGAAGGACGAGGAGTCGGCGGCGACGGTGGCGGAGGCGCTGCTGGCGTCCGGCAACTGCCGTACGGCGAGAGTGACTTCGGCGCCCGCGGCGGGGGCCCGGGTGGTGTCCTGATGGCCGGTACGAAGCCGGTGGCCGCCGCCACCGAGCCGGCCGCCGCCACCGAGCCGCTGGTCGCGCTGCTCCGGGAGATCGCCGACGGCTCCGACGGCCTCGTACAGCTCCGCCCCGGTCTCACCGACGCCCGGATGGACGCGTGGGCGGCGCCGGTGCCGGAGGAGATCCGCGTACTGCTGCGCGCGGTGGGCGGTATCCGGGTCGCCTTCGGCGGTTCGAAGGACGACGGCGGCTACCTCTTCACCGACATCGACCTCGACGAACCGCTCAACGACGGCACGTTCCCCCTTGGCGGGGACGGCAGTTGGTACGTGGAACAGGCCGGCGGCCCCGGCACCCACCGCTTCGTCCATCTCGACTCCGCCGGCGGCTTCGTCTACGTCGACATCGACCGTGAAACCGGCGCCTGGGGACCGGTGTTCATCTTCTGGGACGCCAACGACACGGTGCGGCTGGACAGTTCACTGCACGCCTGGCTGCACCGCACGGCCCTCTGCCTGCGCGACGCCCTGCGCGACGCCGCCGGAACCGCCTACGCGTTCGACTCCGCCTTCAGGGAGACCTGGACGGAACCCCAGCAGAACGCCCCCGAGACCCCCACGATCCCCGCCACCGAGGCCCGGACGAGCCCGGACCCGGTCATCCGCTCCGTGGCCACCACCCTCCCCGACGACGGCGCCCTGGCCGACCTCCGCGCGATGGACGGCGCCGCGCTGGTGATGTTCGACTTCCCGGAACTCTGCCACTTCGCCCGGGCGCACGGCGGAACGGTACTCACGGCGGTCCCGGCGACCCCGTACGAGGACGACTGACCCGCACATGCCGATGCCCGATCAGGGGGAACGGCGGCCGGGTCTCGCCCCGCTGGCCGCTCACTGTACGTGTGCCTGCCGACCGCTTAATGTAATGCGTCACGTGGGCTGGAAAGGGGGCTGGGGTTGATGGAGGCGGAGCTGGCCGCTCTGGCGGCCACCACGGGAACGACTCTCGTCACCTTGCTGGCGACGGACACCTGGAACAGCATGAGAGAGGGAATGGTGCTGCTCTGGCGGCGGGCCCGTCCCGATCGGGCCGAGGACGTCGGCGCCGAACTCGACGCGTCCCGTGAGGAATTACTCGCGGTCCGGGCGGCCTCCGACCTACAGGCGGAGGCGGAGACCAGAGACGAGATCAGGGCGGAGTGGCAGGGACGGGTGCGAAGACTCCTGCACGCCCACCCTGAGCTGGCCGAGGATCTGCGGGCGCTCCTGGCCGAGACCGCGCCGGCCGCTTCCGTATCACCCGCCCCGCCCGTTCCGACCCAGCAGGCCACTGCCTCGGGCGAGGCGCGGATCTATCAGGCCGGTCGTGACCTCCACCTCGATCAGCGGTGACCGGCCGTAACGACGGGCAGGCCGAAGGCCGGGGCCGTGTCTATCAGGCGTCCGGCGACCAGCACATCACCGAACACCATCATCACGACCCGTCGGGCCGGGGAGCGTCGGACGGGAGTCCGTCGTCGCGTGGACCGGACACGGTACGTCACCCCGCCGTAGGCCGGGCACCCGCGATACTGCGAGATCGCGACGCGCTCATGGTGCGCCTGCGGTCCGCCGTCGCCCACGACGCGGCGGGCGAGGTGCTCGTCCTGCACGGTCTCGGTGGCTGTGGCAAGACCGCTGTCGCCCACACGCTCTTCCGCCACGCGGCGGACGAGGGCGGCCGGCTCGGCCTCTGGGTCAACGCCTCCGACCACGCTTCCTTACGCGCCGGAATGCTCGCCGTGGCCGCCGACCGGGGGGCCGGCGACGGCGAACTCATGGCGGCGCGCAACGGGCTCCGGGCCGCGGCCGATCTCGTCTGGGACCGTCTCGACGCCTCCGACAGACCCTGGCTGCTGGTCCTGGACAACGCGGACGATCCAGCGGTGTTACGCGACGGCGGCTGGCTCCGGACGAGCCCGCGCGGCACCGTACTCGTCACCACGCGTCAGTCGGCCACGCACTGGTGGCCGGCGGCCGAACTGCTGCACGTCGGTGTGCTGCCACGGGACGACGCGGCCCAGGTGCTGTGCGATCTCGCACCCGGAACCGGGACCGCCGAGGAGGCCCGTACCGTCGCCGACCGGCTCGGCCGACTCCCCCTGGCGCTGACACTCGCCGGCGGATTTCTGGCGCACCAGGTGATCGAACCCTGGACCATGTCCGAATACGGTCGGCGCCTCGAAGACCACGAGGACCCGATCGAATTGATCGACCGGGGCGCGGGCGCCGTCGGCGACGACTCCCGCCACCTGGTGAGCGGCACCTGGCAACTCTCGCTGAACGCCCTCGTCAGGCAAGGCATGCCGGACGCGACCCCTCTTCTGCGCCTGCTCGCCTGCTGGTCCGACGACCCGCTGCCGATCTCGCTGCTCGCCGGCGTCGAATTGGGCCCGGAGTTACCCGCCGCCCGGGTGGAGCCGGCACTTCGCGGACTGCTCGACCATTCACTCACCGAGCTTGTCTCCAGCGGCGACCTGCGCTGCCTGCGTACCCACGGAGTGCTGCTGGACAGTGTCGCGCGCGGTACACCGGACGACCGGCGTGATCCGCTCGTCGCCACAGCCGCCGGGCTCCTCCTGGCGGCGCTCCCCGAAGTGCCGGAGCGCGGGAGACGAAATCCACTGCTCAACCTTCTCTCCCCGCACGTGCTGGCGCTCCTGCGCCGGGTGCGGGACTGGTCCGCGGTCCGCCAGGAGACGGCGCAGCTGGCGGCCGAATGCGCTCTGAGACTGGTGACCGGACAGCACAGGTCCGGCGAATACGCCTCCGCGCTGGCCGTGGCCACGGAGGCGGTGCAACTCGTGGAGCGGCGGCTGGGCGACGAACATCTACTCGTCCTCAGGCTCCGTCAGCGAGTGGCGAAGGCCGTCGATCGGCTCGGCCACTTCGAGGACGCGGTGGGACGCCATCGGCGGGTGCTGGCGGATCTGGAGCGCGTGTACGGCCCCGACTCACCGGACACGCTGACGAGCTGCCTCCAGCTCTCGCGTCCCCTCACCTGGCTCGGCCGGACGGCGGAGGCGGTGGCATTGATGCGCAGGACGGTGAAGGGGCGCTCGGAGCTGTTCGGTCCCTGGCATCCGCTGACGCTGGAGGCGCGGACCTGTCTGCTGGAACTCCCGCCCGGAGCTGAGCTGGAGGAGGAAGTGGGGGGAGGTCCTGAACTGGTCGCCGCTTGTCTGCGCGAACTCGGCCCGCACCACCCGACCACTCTGGCGGCGGAACTCAACTGCGCGCACGCCCTGTTCAACACCGGCCGCCCAACTGAGGCACTCCCGCTGGCGCGCGGCGCCTTGACCGCACATGAACGCCGTTACGGAACCGACTATCCGATCACCTTGGCCGCACGCAGCCTGCTCAGTGGTGTCCTGGCCGCGCTGGGTGAGGGCGCGGAGGCCATTCAGCAGATCGAGAGGGTCATCGCGGGGCGAGAGCGAGTGCTCGGCCCCACTCATCAGTGGACGTTGGCGGCGCGCAAGAAACTCGACAGCTACCGCGAGCAGCGGAGCGGCTTATCTGGAGGACCACAATGATTCGTGGGTGGGAAGCAGATCCCTCGTCACCGCTGGCCCGGCGCCTGGGCAAGTCCCCCGAGGAACTGGGCACGACCGGCGGTGAGTCAGGCTGCCCCGACATCTGGGAACTGGAGAACGGGGACATCGCCGTCATCGGCCGGGACCTCACCGATTCCTACCGGACGGGCCTGCCGGACGGCGTGAAGATCGCCCCGGACGAGCGCCTGGTCGTCATCCCGCGCAGGACGGCCGTGGCCGCGAAGGCGGACACCCCTGATGCGTAGCCTGCTGATGGACGCCTCCGGCGAACGGCTTGAGCTGGACGCCTACCTCGAAGACTTCGACAAGCGCTTCTGGAAAGCCGGTTCGTCGGACGAAGCGAGCTTCTGGAAGCTCGAACGCCGGCAGTCCTTCAAAGAGCCAGGAGTGGAGAGCTGGGAAGCGTTCTTCCGGGGGGAGTGGGGCACGGCTCTGGCGTTGATCGCCGAGCAGAAAGACCACTACGAACGGTATTTCCAGAGAATCGCGGATCATGGTTTTGGGCTGCACCGTGTCCGCGTGGTCGAGGAGCCTGTCACGCCTTATCTGCAGTGGGAACTCCACCTTCTGCGGCTGAAGGAGCAGTGTGGCGAGGATACGCGGATCGTGAAGGTGGACGACATCTCTCCCCTCGAATCCGGTACAGAGTTTCCCGAGATCGCCATCATTGGATCATCCGCGCTGTACGAGATCATCTACGATGACGACGGGACGCTGGCCGGTGGTATCAGATACACCGATGAAGGGTTGATCTCGGACTGCCGGAAGATAATTCGCGACATTCATGGATCCGGTGAGCGGCTTGAAGCCTTCTTCGAGCGTCGCGTGGCCCCCTTGACGCCCCCCGCGGTTGACGGGAAGTGAAGTTCCAGGACCGGATCGCCGGTTCGGGCGAGAAGTGAGGTGTGTCGATGCGTGTCATCTTGGTGTCTTACTCGGCCCGGGGGTTCGCGGTTCTCCGCACGGCATGCGAGCAGGCAGGACACCAGCCCGTAGCGTATCTGCACGCGCGCTCCCTGCGCCCCGGTGGGCCGACGAGATCCGGGGCCGGGCCGGTCGTCGCTGAAATCGTCGAGAGTGTTCCGCCGGCGGTGGACCTGCTTCTGCCGGGAACCAAGAAGGTGCTGCTGGCGCAGACGTTACGGGCGTACGAGGCCGATCTTGTCGTCTGCTACGGATTCCCCTGGAAGTTTCCACCTGCGGCCCTGCGGGCCACGGCGTCGGGCGCCATCAACGTGCATACTTCGATGCTGCCGAAGTATCGAGGGCCCATTCCTGTCAACTGGGCCATCAGAAACGGAGACAGCGAGATCGGGGTGACTGTTCACCGTATGAATGAGGAATTCGATTCCGGTGAAATCCTGGTCCAGGAATCCGGAATCGCGCTGGACGACGAGGTGGATCCGGACCAGCTCTGGGACGAGGTCGAGAGGTACATCGCCCGGCTGCTTCCCACGGCGCTCACACAGGTGGAGAGGGGTATCTCGGGTGCTGCCCAGCGTGAGGATCAGGCATCGTACGCGGGGTGGATGGAGCCCGAATTCGCCTACGTCGACTGGGGCCACACCAGGAACGAGATCCACAATCAGGTACGCGCCACGCGATTCGGCAGCTCAGGAAGGTCCGGCCCCATCGCGAAGCTGTCCGGCGAACAGGTCCGGGTGCTCCGGACCTCGCTCGAACCGGCCGACGGCAGACGGACGATGTGCGCGGACGGCCCCCTCTGGGTCGTGGAGTCGACGCCTGTTCGAGGCGGGTGACGCCGTCGAGGGTGTCACCCGCCCAGCCGGTCAGGGCCTCCAGGGCGCGCGACGCTGTCCGCCCAGGGACGGAGCATGAGCGCGGGGTGCCCAGGGGAGGCCGGATCGACGTGGAGTTCGACGGGCAACAGGGCTCCTAGCGGCTCTGCGTGGAGCCGGGGGTCTCCGGGAACAGGCCGGTCACCTCGGTGGATGTCACGGTCTCGGAGGCCGGGGGAGGTGTCGCCCCCACCGGCTTGCCGGGGTCCCCGATGCCGAGGTCGAAGGGCTCGTCGTCGATCTCGAACTCGACGCGCAGCGGGACGGGGGTCCCCGTCACCGGCACGTGGACGGTCACCTCGTCGCCCACCGGCTGCTGCACCAGCCCGACCACCCGCTTGCCGGCCTTCGTCTCGGGAGTGAGCGGCTCGGCCCCGGTCACCGAATCGGGCACTTCGGCGAAGGCTCTGTCCAGATCGCACAGCCTCAGTTCCAGGTTCTCCTTCACCTCGGCCGCCGAGGACTCGATGTACTTTCCGCGGGCCTTCTTCGCGGCCTTGTCGTGGAGGGCGACCGCGTCCGGGCCGATCTGCTCGGCGAGCTCGCGCCACGTGGCCATAACGGCGTCGTCGTGCCGATGCCAGACCCGTTCGCCGTCCACGTGGATGAACTCCGTGACGCCGTCATCCGCGAAATCGAGGGTGCCGGCGCAGTTCCCCTTCCGGTCCGCCCGGAGGTCGATGGCGGCGATCGACATGTAGCGGCCGTCCAGGTGAACCGTGTCGTACCCCTTCAGGGTTTTCAGCGCCGAGGACATCCGCCGGACATCGTCTCCGCCCTTCCCCTTCGGGGACTTGGCGTCATCCGTCCCGGACCCACCACACCCGGCGACCCCGCCCACAGCTACCACCACGATCGCGCACAGCACCGCCAGGTGCCGCCTTCGTTTTCCCACCCCGACGCGCCTTTCGTACAAGGAGTCCCGCTTCGCCTGAACGTTATC